>JBFHON010000066.1:0-11031 GCA_041593295.1 Oceanococcaceae bacterium
CACGGGCGCGACGATTGGCCAGAACTCGACGTCCACCTTTGGTGGCCATCCGGGCACGAAAGCCGTGCGTACGCTTACGTTTGATAACGCTGGGTTGAAAAGTGCGCTTCATGACAGTGAAAAATCTGAATAGGGAACCCCGCATTATAACTTGCTAATTCCCGTACACACAAGGGATGCAGGAGTTATCCACAAGGCGCACAATGTGCGGCCCCTTGCCGGGGATCAGGACGATCCGCCCGGCAAATACAGATCCACACGTAGCTAAACGGAATGATTGAGTGTGATGACTGAAAACGCGTGGTCTCGGGTATTGCGCTGGCTAGATGGTCAACTGGACGAGCTGGATATTGCCACCTGGCTGCAACCCGTGCAGGCCGCTGAATCCGGCAACACCCTGCAGCTTTATACGCCAAACGACATTGTTCGCAACCGCATCCTGGAAAACTTTCATGGCGCGCTGGTAGAAGCCGCCCGCCAATCGAGCCAGGGCCGGCTGCAGAACGTGGAAGTGATCACCGGTGATCCGCCGGCTGCAGCCCCCGCCGGAACCGAAAGCGCATCCCGGCCGGCACCGGTCAAATCCCGCTATGGCGGCAATTCGCAGGTGATCGACGGGCGCCAGACCTTCAACAATTATGTGCAGGGCAAATCCAACCAGGTTGCCAAAGCCGCTGCCGAACAGGTAGCCAACTCCCCCGGCACGGCCTACAACCCGCTCCTGATCTGCGGCAATACCGGGCTGGGCAAAACCCACCTCATGCGCAGTGTGGCCTACACCATCAGCCAGCAGCACCCGGGCTCCTCGATCACGCTGATTCCTGCAGAGAAGTTCCTGGCAGACCTGGTCAGCGCCTTGCGCTACAACCGCACCGACGACTTCAAGAAGTTCTACCGCTCCCAGCAGGCGCTGCTGATCGACGATATCCAGTTTTTCGCCGACAAGCGGCAGACCCAGGAAGAATTCTTTTACACCTTCAACGCCTTGCTCGATGAAGGCCGGCAGATCGTGATGACCTGCGATCGCTACCCGCGGGAGCTGGACGGGCTGGATGAACGCCTGAAAAACCGTTTTGCTGGTGGCATGAGCGTCTTCATCGAACCCCCGGAGCTCGAAACGCGTGCCGCCATTCTGCTCAGCAAGGCAGAAACCGAAGGCCTGGCTCTGACGGAGGACGTTGCCTTCTTCATCGCCGAAAAGATCCGGTCCAATGTTCGCGAGCTGGAAGGCGCCCTGCGCATGCTGAATGCCCAGTACCGGCTGACCGGCGAGCCCATCACGGTGGATTTCGCCCGTACCGCCCTGCGGCACATGCTGATGAGTCACGAACGGATGATCACCATCGAGGCAATTCAGCGTCGGGTTGCCGAGTTTTACCAGATCCGTCGTGAAGATCTGAGTTCAAAGAAGCGCACCAAGACATTGACCCTGCCGCGCCACATTGCGATGTACCTGTGCAAGGAGTTGACCTCGCACAGCTACCCGGAGATTGCGGCAGCGTTCGACAAGCGCGACCACACGACGATTCTGCACGGTTGTCGCAAGATCGCCGAGCTGCGTCGCACCGACAGCGCCATCGACAGTGACATCACGTCATTGGAAAGAGCTCTTAGCCCATGACGGTACAACCCCCCCGGCAACCTGTGGATAAACTGTGGCGCTGAAATTTGTCCACAGGCATGCACCGGTTATCCACAGTTTGAAACCCTGCGGATTCCATTCTCGATTCATGGCATAGTTAACCGCAAGTCCCTGTAAAGAAAGGCCGAATCCGGCTTATCCACACTGTACACAGCCCCTACAAACAACACTGTTACTAGGAAGAGACAAGGAACATTTTTTATGAAATTCAGCTGCGAACGCGACGAACTGATAGGACCACTTCAGACCGTCAACTCAGCAATTGAAAGACGTCAAACCATGGCCGTGTTGTCCAACGTGCTTGCACGTGTCGAGGGCAACAAGCTTCATCTGACCGGAACCGACCTGGAGCTTGAAGTACAGACGCAGCTGGATGTCAGTGGCGAGGAAGATGGCGTCATCACCATCCCCGCACGAAAATTCAGCGATATCTGCCGCAGTCTTCCTGAAGGTGCACGCATCGACTGTTCGCTGTCGGAACAAAGGCTCAATATCCGCAGTGGTCGCAGCAAGTTTGTGTTGTCCTGCCTTTCTGCAGATGATTTCCCGACCACGGATGCCGTCGCCGAAGGCACAGGATTCGAGATTCCTGCAACTGAGCTGCGCAAGGCACTTGCCCGGACGCATTTCGCGATGGCTGTCGCAGACGTTCGCTTTTACCTGAATGGCATGCTCTGGGAAATACACAGCGCCGGTCTTCGCTGTGTTGCTACGGATGCTCACCGGCTTGCCCGGCATGACATCAACGTGGAGTTGCCGGAGATCCCTGGCAAGCAACAACTGATCGTTCCCCGCAAGGCCATTACCGAGCTGATGCGTCTGGTTCAGGAAGCCGGTGATACCGCCGTCAAGATCCACTTCAACGAGCGCAATCTGCAAATCGACGTCGGCTCAACCCGTTTTACGACCAAATTGCTCGAAGGGCGTTATCCGGATTACGAACGCGTGATTCCTGGTCAATGTGATTACTGGATTACCGGGGATACGGCCGCACTGAAGAGTTCGCTGCAACGGGTATCAATCCTGTCCAATGAAAAATACCGCGGCGTTCGACTGAAGCTTGCGAACGACACGATGACGATTCAGTCGCACAACCCGGAACACGAAGAAGCCGAGGAAGAAATTTCCATCGACTATGTCGGCGAAGAACTGGCCATTGGTTTCAATGTGTCCTACCTGCTGGATGCCCTCGGCGCCATCGACAACGAGAACTACAACCTCGGTCTCAGTGGACCGGACGCCAGTGGCGTTGTGAAAGTGCCCGGACAGGAAGAATCCGTATTCGTTGTCATGCCCATGCGGTTGTAACTTGTGGATCAGGAAGCTTCAGCTCGAGAACTTTCGCTGCTTTGAATCTCTCGAGCTGGAGTTTGGTCCTTCGATCAATATCATCTGCGGACCGAATGGCAGTGGAAAGACCTCGATTCTCGAATCAATGGGTCTGCTGTTAAACAAGCGTAGTTTTCGGACGAACCGACGCAGCCAGCTGATTCGCAAAGAGGCCGAATCGGCGTTGGTCGTCATCCAGGCACAAAGCGCAGAACAGTCCGAGCGGCTGGCGGCCATCGTGAACAACGCTGAACTGCAAATGAAGTTCGGTGAGCAAAGCAACCCGGTGCGTTCGGATTTGGTGCGCCGTTTTCCATCGGTATTGCTTGAGCCGAGAAACGGGGCGGACTTTTTTCATGAGTCGGATGCACGTCGGCGCTGGCTCGATGAAACAGTGTTTCACGTGGAACATCGTTTCCTTCCGGTCTGGCAGAAATTCCAGCGTGCCCTGGCGCAACGAAATGCGGCAATTTCTCAGGGACCTGCTGCTCTGGACCGATTTACCGCGGTCTACGTGCAATCCGCCGAACAAATGGACGCCATACGGCAGCCGGCCTTCGAAAAGCTCCGTGATGCCTTTGAGGCCATTCGTGATGTGGTCGGGAAAGGTGTTCTCGATGAGCTGACCCTTGGCTACCGCTGTGGCTGGAACCGTGACGATGGTTTGACAGAACACTTGTTGCGGACCCGGGATGGCGAACGTCGGCGCGGTTATACGCTGGCTGGACCCCAACGGGCCGACATCGTCATGCAAACGGCTGATGGCCAGGCCCGGGACTGGTTGTCACGCGGCCAACAGAAACTTGCAGTGCTGTGTTTCAAGCTGGCGCAACTGGCGGTGCTGAAAGAACGTGGACTGACACCGATTGTCCTGTGGGATGACTGGCAGTCCGAATTGTCGAGTGACACACAGACCATTGCCTTGCGCACACTGCGTCACTTCCAGTGCCAGGTCATCCTGACCACCCCGCAGGAAAGCTGGCCCGCGGGCGAGCCCGGGCCCGATACGATGTTTCACGTGGAACACCCAAGCTGAGACCCGGCAGGGTTGCCAATTCCGCCCTGCTACGAGCAGTCCGGCAAACCCTTGAAAGTGCTAGAATTCGACGTTTATCCGACCGATACACGTATGACCAGCTCATCGCCAAAACCGTCCTCGGACTATGATTCAAACAGCATTCAGGTGCTGGAAGGGCTGGAGGCGGTTCGCAAGCGACCGGGGATGTACATCGGTAACACCCAGGACGGCTCGGGTCTGCACCACATGGTGTTCGAGGTCGTGGATAACTCGATCGATGAAGCACTGGCCGGGCACTGCAAAGGTGTGGAAGTCAGCATCAATGCCGACGGCAGCGTGACGGTCTCCGATGATGGCCGCGGTATTCCCGTGGACATGCACGAGAAGGAAGGCGTCCCCGCGGCAGAGTTGATCATGACAACGCTGCATGCCGGCGGCAAATTCGATTCCAACTCCTACAAGGTTTCCGGCGGTCTACACGGCGTGGGAGTCTCGGTGGTCAATGCCCTGTCGTCCGAACTGCGCCTGGATGTCTACCGCGACGGTGGCCATTTCCGGCAGGAGTACCGGGACGGCGTGGCCTCAACCACGCTGGAACGACTGGGGGACTCCGATCGGCGCGGAACGGTCATCACCTTCCTGCCCTCCACGGCGATCTTCGGTCGGATCGATTTCCATTACGACATTCTGGCCAAGCGCCTGCGTGAACTGAGCTTCCTCAACTCCGGTGTCAGCATCAAACTGTCGGACGAGGTGGAAAACCGCGCAGAAGAGTTCGCCTATGAGGGCGGTATCCAGGCCTTTGTGGATCACCTGAATCGCTTGCGCAATCCCTTGCACCCCAACATCTGCTACTTCTCGGAAGTGCGTGGAGACGAGACGGTCGAGGTGGCGCTGCAATGGAGCGATAGCAATCACGAAGGCGTGCTCTGCTACACCAACAACATCCCGCAGCGGGACGGTGGTTCGCACATGATCGGCTTCCGTGCTGCCCTGACCCGGGTGATGAACCAGTACCTGCAGTCCGAAGGCCTGACCAAGCGCGACAAGATCACGCCGACAGGCGATGACGCTCGCGAAGGGTTGACCGCCATCATTTCGGTCAAGATTCCCGAGCCGCAGTTCTCCTCGCAGACCAAGGACAAGCTGGTTTCCGATGGCGTGCGCTCGCTGGTGGAAAGTGTGGTCTACGAGAAGGTCAAGCAGTTCCTGGACGAGAACCCCCGGGATGCCAAAGCGGTTGCCGAGAAGATCATGGTTGCGGCCCGGGCCCGTGACGCAGCCCGCAAGGCGCGTGAACTGGCCCAACGCAAGGGCGCACTGGATCTGGCCGGCCTCCCCGGCAAGCTTGCCGATTGCCGCGAACGGGACCCGGCGAAATCCGAACTGTTCATCGTGGAGGGTGATTCCGCAGGCGGTAGCGCCAAGCAAGGTCGTGATCGTCACTTCCAGGCGATCCTGCCACTGAAGGGCAAGCCGCTGAACGTGGAGAAAGCGCAATTCGAACGCATTCTCAAGTCCGAGGAAATCGCGACGCTGATCACCGCACTCGGCTGCGGGATCGGCCCCGACCAGTTTGACCCGGACAAGCTGCGTTACCACCGCATCATCATCATGACTGACGCCGACGTCGATGGTGCGCACATTCGCACGCTGCTGTTGACCTTGCTGTACCGGCAGATGGCGCCGCTGATCGAGCGTGGGCATGTCTACATCGCGCAGCCACCGCTCTACCGTGTCAAGCACGGCAAGAGCGAACGCTACGTCAAGGATGACGCCGCGTTATCCGACTTCCTGCTGGAAATGATCGGTGAGAACTTCCGCATCGAAGGTACGGCCAATGGTGTGCTGGCCGGTGATGAGCTGATAGCCTGGTTGCGCGACTTTGACCGCAGCAACACCTTGATCAATCGCCTGGGTCGCCGTTACGACGCAACCGTCGCACGCGCCATGCGCGCGCATGCGCAGCTTGTCGAAGCGCAGTGGTCGAGTTCGGATCAGCTCGCGGGCTGGGCGGAGTCACTGCAGGCTATGCTGAACCGGGATGCTGATGACGGCGTCAGTTACACAGTCACCGCCCATCCGGCAGCGTCTGATGGCGCGATGGAAATTCTGACCACACGCACCGCACATGGCAGTGAGTTCACGGTTGTCTGGCCGCAGGAGTTCTTTGCCAGCCCCGAGTACGACCGCCTGGTGACGAGTGGAAAGCGGCTGCAGGAAGGTTGGGGCGAATCTGCGGCTTTGTACCGTGGCGAGCGACTGATCGAGGCTGGCAGTCCACGCAAGGCGATTGCGCAGATGGACCGGGAGGTACGCCGGGGGCTGTCGATCCAGCGCTACAAGGGGCTGGGAGAGATGAATCCGGGGCAGTTGTGGGAAACCACGCTGGATCCCGAACAACGGCGTCTGCTGCAAGTCCGCATCGAGGATGCTGAAACCGCGCAGGAAATCTTCACCACCCTGATGGGCGATGAAGTCGAGCCGCGCCGCGACTTCATTGTGGAGAACGCACTCAACGCGGCCAATATCGACATCTAAAAAAATCCCCGACGGCGCGAGCCGTCGGGGCGAGGTCACCGGTTGGGGGTACCGGGTTCGATCCATCCAGGGAGGGGAGATGGATCCTAGGAGGGAGTGCATTTGCTGCACTCACACTGTGAGACACGTCTTTGGCTCCGGAGTTCAATCCGGAGTTGAACTCCGGAATCATCGGTTTTGCCGGTGTATCTAGTGCGCTTCCGCCCAGCTATGGCCAATCCCGCTGTCGACGACCAGTGGCACCCGTAACTGTGCGGCTTCGGTCATGAGTCCGGACAACGATTCAACCGCGTCCTGTTCCATTCCCTGACGCACTTCGAAGACCAGTTCATCGTGAACCTGCAACAGCATCCGGATGTCGGGGTTGTTGCCCAGCTTGTGATCAATATCGAGCATGGCCTGCTTGATGATGTCGGCTGCCGTGCCCTGCAACGGCGCGTTGATGGCAATTCGTTCGGCACCTTGTCTGCGGGCGGCATTGCGCGAACGGATATCGGGCAGTATCAGTCGACGCCCCATCAACGTCCTGACCTCGCCCTGGGCATGCGCCTGCTCACGTACGGCATCCATGTAAGCCTTCACGCGTGGGAACGCCGAGAAGAATCGCTGCATGATGTCATCGGCTTCGGTTCGGCTGATACCCAGATTGCGCGCCAGTCCGAAGGCGGAGATGCCATAGATCAACCCGAAATTGACGGCCTTGGCTGCCCGCCGCTGGTCGGGGGTGACGGTGTCTTCCTGCAGGCTCCAGACCTGGGCCGCGGTGCGACTGTGAATGTCGACACCCTCGGCAAAGGCTGAGGTCAGCAGCGGGTCTTCGGAAAAATGTGCCATCAAGCGCAGCTCCACCTGCGAATAATCCAGCGCAACCAGCGAGTAACCTTCGGCTGCGACAAAGGCTTCGCGGATTCGTCGGCCTTCTGGCCGGCGTATCGGAATGTTCTGCAGGTTGGGGTCGGCACAGGACAGGCGCCCGGTACTGGCAACTGCCTGCTGAAAGCGGCAATGCACCCGACCGGTATCGGGGTCGACCGCGGCGTCCAGCGCCCGGGTGTAGGTGCTGCGCAGCTTCGAGAGCATGCGCCAGCGCAGGATGCGGCGGGGCAGCTCGTGGCTCGCGGCCAGCTCCTCGAGCACCGATTCGGCAGTACTGGGTGCACCTTTGGGTGTCTTTTGCAGCACCGGCAGACCCAGTTTTTCGAACAGAATGACGCCCAGCTGCGCCGGACTGCCCAGATTGAAGCTTTCACCTGCGAGGTCATGGCAGCGCATTTCCTCGTGATCGATCTCGGCGCTGAAGTCGCGGTCGGCGTCAGCGAGAACATCGCGGTCCAGCGTAATGCCGCGGGCTTCCATCCGTTCGAGGAGGGGCGCCAGTGGCATTTCCAGTTCTGTGTAGACCGATTTCAGCTGCGCATCGCTGTCCAGCGTGGGCGACATCGCGGTGAACAGACCCAGAGTGATTGCCGCGTCTTCCCCGGCGTAATCCGCTGCAATGTCGACCGGAACATCCCGGAAGTTGATCTGCTTCTTGCCCTTGCCGACGATGTCCTCGTAGTGGGTGGTCGTGTGGCCCAGCCAGCGCTCGGCAAGCGTGTCCATGTCATGTCGTTCATGCGCTTCGACGACATAGGACAGCAGCTGGGTATCATCCCAGGGCGCAGCCAGTGGCATGCCATGGCGCTCCAGAATCGGAGCGTCGAACTTTCCGTTCTGCAGCACCCGCTGTTTGTCGCGATCTGCGAGCAAGGGCGCCAGCGCCGCCACGACGGTCTTCAGTTCGAGCTGCGGCTCGCGGGTGTTGTGCCCCAGCGGGATATACCAGGCGTGATCTTCGGTTGTCGCCAGGGAGATACCGACCAGATCCGCGTGTCGGGTGTTCAGCCCGCTGGTTTCCGTGTCCACCGCAAAGATGGCCGCTGCGGAGAGTTCTTTACATAATTCTTCGAGCTGTTCGACGGTCTGCACCCGCGTCGTGCGGATTTCACGTTGTCCGCCCCCGTCCTTTTTCGCGGGAGTCGGGCTGGTGGATGGGGTTTGAGTGCCCGCGGAACCCTTTGCCGCGCTGCTGCCGCTGTCTGCAGTCCATGAGCGAAACCCCAGCCGTTGCGCAAAGCTGCTCAGCGCCTCGTCATCGATGGGGTTGCGGGTCAATGTTTCCCACGTTTTTGGCAGTTCCAGTTCCGTGCGCAGCAACGTGAGCGTATGCGCCAGCCGTACCTGTTCGGTATGGGCGCGCAGGGATTCACCGACCTTGCCCTTGATGTTGTCCGCGTTCTCCAGCACACCATCGAGGTCGGTGTAGGCGTTCAGCCATTTGGCCGCGGTCTTGGGCCCAACGCCGGGAACACCCGGTACGTTGTCACTGGTATCCCCCACCAGTGCCAGCCAGTCGGCTACCCGTTCCGGCGGCACACCAAACTTTTCGGTGACCGCGTCCGGGTCCAGTACCTTGTTCTTGAACACGTCCAGCATCTGCACGCGTCCGTCGACCAGCTGCGCCAGGTCCTTGTCGGAGCTGATGATGCGCACTTCATCGGTTGTGGCATGCGCCAGCGTGCCGATGACATCATCGGCTTCGACATCGGGGATCTGCAGCAGCGGCAGGCCCATGATGCCGACCAGCTCGACGATGGGTTCGAATTGCGCCTTGAGTTCCGGGGGGACCGGCGGCCGGTGAGCCTTGTATTCGCTGTGGAGTTCGTGGCGAAAGGTCTTGCCCGGGGCGTCAAAAACAATGACCAGATGCTCCGGATCGTGCTGCCGCAGCAGTTTGCGCAGCATGTTGCCGAAACCGAGCACGGCCTGGGTGGGCTGACCGTCAGGCGCTGTCAGCGGTGGCAGCGCATGAAAGGCACGGTACAACCAGCCCGAACCATCGATGATGAAATGCATTAGCGGACTTCCGGCAGTGGGTGTTCGCGGGACCAGATCGCGTCCAGCGGTTCGCGTTCCCGGGCGAGATGCACCTTGTCACCGTCAACCAGCACTTCACAGGCCAGCGGACGGGTGTTGTAGCGCGAGGACATCACCGCTGCGTAAGCCCCTGCGGCACGAACCGCGAGCAAGTCTCCGGCTTGCAGTGCCAGTGCACGATCCTTGCCCAGCCAGTCGCCGGTCTCGCAGACCGGACCGACGATGTCCCAGTGCGTTGTCGGCTCGTCATCGCGCGGTATCACCGGCAGAATGTCGTGCCAGGCCTGATACAGCGCCGGGCGCATCAACTCGGTCATTGCCGCATCGACGATGGCGAAATTCCGGTGCGCCGTCGGCTTGAGGTATTCGACACGCGTGAGCAGCACGCCGGCGTGGGCAGCAATCGCGCGCCCGGGTTCGATCAGGATCTCGAGATCACGGTCACCGATCATTTCACGCAAGGCCACACCCCAGGCCATCGGCAACGGTGGTGTTTCATCCTTGTAACGAACGCCAAGTCCTCCGCCCAGGTCCAGATGTTCGATGGTGATCCCGTTCTCTTGCAGGCGGTCGATCAGGACCAGCAGGCGCGCCAGCGCGTCTTTGTACGGGGCCAGGTCGGTGAGCTGCGAGCCGATGTGGCAGTCCAGCCCGAGGACGCGGATATTCGCCAGATTAGCCGCGGTGGTATAGGCGTCCAGCGCATCATCCATGGCGATGCCGAATTTGTTGTCCTTCAGCCCGGTCGATATGTAGGGGTGTGTTTTGGGGTCAACATCGGGGTTGATTCGCAGCGAGATCGGGGCAGTTAGCGACATTTCTGCCGCGACATCCTGCAAACGCAACAATTCGGCCTGCGATTCCACGTTGATCGATGACACCCCGTAGGCCAGCGCCGCCTGCAGTTCGGCGCTGCTCTTGCCGACACCGGAAAACACGATTTGCTCGCCGCTGACGCCCAGCCGCTGGAGCCGCCCCAGCTCCCCGCCGGACACGATGTCAAAACTCGCTCCGAGGCGGGCGAGCACATCCAGAACGGCCAGGTTGGAATTGGCCTTGACCGCATAACAGACGCGATGACGCAGGCCCTGCAATGACTCGTCAAAGGCGTGATAGTGCCTTTCCAGTGTCGCGCGGGAATACACGAAGGTCGGGGTGCCGAATTCGGCGGCAATATCCGTCAGAGGAAGCTCTTCGGCATGAAGAGTTCCGTTGCGATTTTCGAAATGATCCATCAATCAGTATCCAGAAGGCGGCGGTGACGGCATTGGCGCCGCTGTTGGTGAGGGCGTCGGGCGGATGTCGGCAATATAGAGATCCCCACTCTGGCCGCATGCGCTCAGAAGCACTGTCAGCCCGAGCACAGCCGCAAAAACACGCAGGCCACGCGGGATGGCGGTGCGCTCAGCGCTCAATGGTGTAGACCAGGTCTCCACTGGACTCGACACCCGACTCGGTCTGCAGCGTCCATTTTTCGGAAATGGAATAACGCATGCGGAAGGTGTAGATCGGTTCAAAGAGTCCGATGCCATAGCTCACGTAGATTCGGGGGTTCAGGTATTTTCCCAGAACCAGTGCCGCCTGG
>JBFHON010000067.1:0-11024 GCA_041593295.1 Oceanococcaceae bacterium
GCACGCTGACAGGAACCTGTGCCACCAGCGGTTCGGATGGCAGCGCCTGCAGTTCACCAAGGTAGTTGCGCAACGCGCCGCCACACACGGCCATGACGACGTCATTGAGCGTGCCCTTGCTGGCTTTGGCCAGTGCCTTGAAGTCGGCGAGTGCAAAATCCTGGGTGCTCACCCGCCGCTGCGGACCAATCGGCCCGTTCAGTACGCAATCCGGCGCCGTGTACGGCGCAACCAGGTGGGGGAGGTCGGCATTTTTTGCCCCCCTGAACAACCGTGTCAGCGAACTGGTGACCCGCCCGATTCCGGCTAGCTGGGAGCCAAACTCGGTGACAAACCCGCTCAGCGCTTCGCGCCGACCGGAGGGGTCGGGAACGGGTTTTTTCGGTTTCTTGACCGGGGGCAGGTCCCACATGGGGACAAAGACGTTTTCCGCCGGCTGGGGAGAAAAGGTACGACTCATCAGCCGGACCGCAGCCACCCCGTCAACCAGCGCGTGGTGCATCTTGGCGTAAATGGCAAAGGTGCCATCAGCCAGCCCTTCGATGACGTGCATTTCCCAGAGCGGGCGCGCCCGGTCCAGGGGAATGCTGTGCAGACGCGAGATCAGGACCGCCAGTTCACGCTCACCGCCGGGCTGCGGAAGCCCGGAATGCCGGACGTGGTAGTCCAGATCGATGTCTTCCTCGATTTCCCAGGAGGGCATCCAGCGACCCATCGCACCCTGAGCCAGCCGGTAATTGAATGGCGACGCCGTGATGGGGTGGGCGCGCATGCTCTGTACCAGTTCGAGGATGTACTCGGAACCCCGCCCGGCCGGCAATGAGAATCGGGCCAGGCTGCCGATATGCATCGGTGCCGCTGCCCGCTCGACCTGCAGAAAGAAAGTGTCGGTCGGGTTCAACTTCTGGCTCATCTGTGTCTCCGGGGTTGGCTCAGAGGTCGGCGAAAAGCAGCGCCGGGTGTTCCAGCACGCGTTTGAGCGCCTGGATCAGCGATGCGGCCTGGTGACCGTCAACGATACGGTGGTCAAAGGACGACGACAAATTCATCACCTTGCGAACGCCGAGCTGACCACCATCGAGCACCAGCTTGTCCTGAATCTTGTTGACACCGATGATGGCCACTTCCGGAGCATTGATGATCGGTGTCGACACCAGACCTCCCAGCGCGCCAAGGCTGGTGATGGTGATGGTGGACCCGCTGAGTTCATCCCGGCTGGCCTTGCCTTCACGCGCCTTTGTGACCACGCCGGCGATACTGTCGGCAAGCTCCCACAGCGAGCAGGCCTGTGCCTCCTTGACCACCGGGACCATCAGGGCCTGGTCGGTCTGGGTTGCGATACCCAGGTGCACGGCTGCGGATTCGTGCAGCGTTCCACTGGCATCGTCGTACACGGCGTTGGCACTGGGGAACTGCGGCAGAACCCGGCACAGACCACGCCCCAGGAAAGGCAGCAGTGACAACTTCGCACGCTCGCTACCACGCGTGGCATTCAGCTCATCGCGCAGTTTGAGCAACTCCGTGATGTCGACTTCTTCCACGTAGGAAAAGTGGGGAATACGCTGATAGCTCGCGGTCATGGCCTCGGCGATCTTGCGGCGCAGACCAATCACCTTCCGACTTTGCGCCTGCGCCGGCGGGACCACCTGCGGTGCCTGCTGCGGTGCAGGTGTCCCCGCTGCGGGCCCCGGTGTCAGTGGCCCCAGCCGCAGCGCCGCATCCAGGTCGGCCTGGCGAATCCGGCCCATGGGCCCGGTTCCGGCGATCTGCTGCAGGTTGATACCGGCCAGTTTGGCGCGCTTGCGAACGGCCGGTGAGGCCAGGACCGGGCGATCCGTTTCAACCGGTGCCGCGGCTGCGGCGTTGTCCGCCGAATTGCTGGCGGTTGGGGCGGATGCCCCCGGATCATCGCCGCCCTCTGCCGGGTGCGCTGCCGGGTCGGGCGGCGGTGTGCCCGGGGTGGCCGCTGCAGCGGCGGTAGCCGTTTCGAAAATGATCAACGGACCACCCACGGCAACCTTGTCGCCAGCCTCACCGCACAGCTCGACCACGGTACCGGCGACCGGGCTGGAGATGTCGACCGCAGCCTTGTCGGTGAGCACGTCGACGATGGTGATGTCTTCCTCGATCACATCGCCAACCGCCACATGCCACTCGGCAATTTCGGCTTCCGCAATGCCTTCGCCAATGTCCGGGAGCTTGAATGTATAACGCGCCACGACTAGCTCTCCATCAATTTGTGCAGGGCCTTGACCAGCCGTTTGGGCCCCGGAAAGTAATGCCATTCGAAAGCGTGCGGGTAGGGGGTGTCCCAACCCGTTACCCGCTCGATGGGAGCTTCGAGATGCCAGAAGCAGTGCTCCTGAACCAGCGCCATCAACTCGGCACCGAAACCGGATGTTTTGGTTGCCTCGTGCAGAATCAGGCAACGACCGGTCTTCTGCACGGATTGCACGATGGTGTCGATATCCAGCGGCAGCAGGGTGCGCAGATCAATGACTTCGGCATCGACATGGGCTTCCTCGGTGCCGGCGAGTGCGACATGGACCATCGTTCCGTAGGCGATGATCGTGCAGTCCTTGCCTTCACGGACCACATTCGCCTTGCCCAGCGGAATGCTGTAATAGTCTTCGGGAACCTCACCCATCGGGTGCTTGGACCACGGCTGTAGCGGCTTGTCGTGGTGACCGTCAAAGGGGCCGTTGTAAATCCGCTTGGGCTCGAAAAACACGACCGGGTCATCGTCTTCGATGGCGGCAATCAGCAAGCCTTTCGCGTCGAAGGGGTTGGACGGCATCACCGTCTTCAAACCGCAGACGTGGGTAAATACACCCTCCGGGCTCTGGCTATGGGTCTGACCACCGAAAATCCCGCCGCCACAAGGCGAGCGTACCGTGACCGGTGCAGTGAATTCTCCGGCGCTGCGGTGACGCAGGCGGGCCAGTTCCGAAACCAGCTGGTCGAATGCCGGATAGATGTAGTCGGCAAACTGGATTTCCGCGACCGGGCGCAGACCATAGACCCCCATGCCGACTGCCGCGCCCAGCAGACCGCCTTCGGAAATCGGCGTATCGAAGCAGCGTGTCTTGCCATACTTTTTCTGCAGCCCGGCCGTGCAGCGGAACACACCACCGAAATAACCGACATCTTCCCCGAAGACCAGGACATTGGGGTCGCGACCCATCGTGATGTCCAGTGCCGAATTGATGGCCTGGATCATGTTCATGCGTGCCATCAGAGCTTCTCCATCTCGTCACGTTGCTCGATGAGGTGCCAGGGCAGTTCCTTGAACACATCATCAAACATGGACCGTGGCTCGTCGGGAAGCGTGCCCAGGGTGCCGTAAGACTCGGCTTCCTTGAGATCCGCCTTGACCTGTGCCCGCAGCTCGACTTCCAGGGCTTCCTGCTGCTCCTCGGACCACTCGCCGAGTGCGATGAGGTGATCCTTGAGCCGGGTGATGGGGTCACCCAGCGGCCAGGACTTTTCCTCGTCGGCCGGGCGGTAACCGGAGGGGTCATCGCTGGTGGAGTGAGCCGCCGCCCGGTAGGTGAACAGTTCGATCAGCGTAGGCCCGGCGTTGGTTCGGGCCCGCTCTGCGGCCCACTGGGTCGCCGCATACACGGCAAGAAAGTCGTTACCGTCTACACGGAGCCCCGGCAGGCCGTAGCCCAGGGCACGGGAGGCAAAGGTGCTCTGTTCACCGCCGGCGATACCCTGGTAACTGGAAATCGCCCACTGGTTGTTGACCACATTCAGGATGACCGGAGCCTGATAGACCGTTGCGAATGTCAGGGCATGATGGAAGTCGGCTTCGGCCGTTGTGCCATCACCGACCCACGCTGCGGCAATCCGCGAATCGTGCTTGTAGGCACTGGCCATTGCCCAGCCCACGGCCTGCGGGTACTGGGTGCCCAGATTGCCGGAGATCGAGAAGAAGTTTGCGTCCCGCGCGCTGTACAGAACCGGCAACTGCCGGCCCCGGGTGCGGTCCCGCGGGTTGTTGAAAATCTGGCACATCAGGTCGACCAGCGGCCAGTCGCGTGCAACCAGCAAGCCCTGCTGCCGGTAGCTGGGGAAGAACATGTCGTCCTTGTCATGCGCCATGGCCTGGGCCACGGCCACCGCTTCCTCGCCGGTGCACTTCATGTAGAAGCTGGTTTTACCCTGCCGCTGGCAGCGCAGCATCGCGTCGTCAAACACGCGCGTCAGCAGCATGTAGCGCAACCCGCGCTTGAGGGTGTCGGGGGCGAGGCGGGGGTTCCAGTCACCGACAGCGCGGTGGTTTTCGTCGAGGACCCGAATCAGCCCGAAGGCGAATTCCTGCATGTCCTCATCGGGGGTATCAACTGCGGGTCGGTTGAGAATCCCGGCATCAGGAATGCGTATATCGGAAAAGTCGGGGGTTTCACCCGGCCGTGATTTCGGCTCGGGAATATGCAGCCGCAGACGGGCCGGCGTTGTCTCGCTCATTACGTGGCGCTTTCAGAGGTCTCCTGTAAGCGCGCAGTGTAATGGAGCGCATCAGTTGTGACACAACCCCGTCAGCCATGGCCCGGCGCACACCTGGCAGCCAGCCCCGGCCCAGTTGCAGCACGGCGCGGGTTCCGCTGTACAGCGTCAGCCCCAGTGCAAGTGCCCGGGTGAGCTTGTCACGCGGGGGCAGGGCCGCAGCCACCAGCGCGCGCTGCGGGCTCGAGATGACCTCCTGCCGGGAGGTGCCGCGCAGGATGCTGGTCCGGCCATCTGCGTAGTACAGGACCGTGTGATCACCCAGGATCTCGATGCGTGGCTGTTCTTTCTGATTGTTGTTGTGCATGGGTGTACCGCTCTTCCTGATCGGCCCTCATCCCTGCGAGCATTTTATGCTGCATTGCAGCAATACACAAGGGCTTGAAACACTCCGAAGTAACCCCCACAATGGAGGCATAGCTGTAATCCCTTGAGCGGGGTGGCTTGTCGGACGCGGGGGCGGTACCCGCCACCTCCACCACTGTGGGGGTGAAATAGGCTCGACGGCATGCAGGATCGTTAGAGGCAGCTCGGTAGGTGACGACCGTAAATCGCACAAACTCTATAGTTGCCAATGAAGACAACTTTGAAGTAGCCCTCGCGGCATAACTTCCGACGGCTGTCGCCGTTGTTACCAAAGACCCTGGAAGCCCGCTTTGCGGGCTTCCTTGCATCTGCAGGCCGGATATTCCCGCAACGAAACCCGGGTTTCCGCGTGCCGTCAGTGCCGCATCAGGCGCGCCTTGTCGCGCTCCCAGTCACGCTGCTTGAGCGTATCCCGCTTGTCGTGCTGCTTCTTGCCTCGCCCGAGGCCAACCTGCACCTTGGCGCGCCCATGCGACCAGTGCATGTCCAGCGGGACCAGGGTATAGCCGGCGCGCTCGGTATGTCCCAGCAGGCGCCGGATCTCCCGTCCATGCAGCAACAGCTTGCGCGTCCGGTTGGGCTCCGGCACCACATGCGTCGAGGCGGACTTCAATGCCTGAATCTGCGCACCGATCAGCCACGCCTCGCCCTTTTCAATCCGTACATAGGCTTCGGCCACGTTCGCACGCCCTTCACGCAGGGCCTTGACCTCCCAACCCTCCAGCACGAGGCCGGCCTCGAAGTCTTCCTCGATCTGGTACAGGTGCCGGGCCTTGCGGTTCTGGGCAATCAACCGGCCGGGTGGGGCTTTTTTCTTTTTGCTCATGAAATTCGTGGGTATCGCCAGCCGGGATGAAGGGAGGTGCACACAATGAACCGTGCGCGGAAGCGGGTGTCCCGCTAGCATTCGGGGTATGAGTTTAGCGCCGCGAGCCTTGGGCCTCAGCGTTGGCATCGGTGGACTTGCCGCCATGGTGCAATTGCCGACTGCCATCGAACAGTTGGGAAGTGGTGTACTTCCCGGTTTTGTCACGGCCATTCTACTGCTTGCGGTGCCCGCCTATCTGGCGGAACTCACATCGTGGCGCCTGCACGGCGGCTCGCTGCTGGTGACGATGTTCGATGGCATGCGCGCGGGAAGGGTGCGACTGTCCTGGGCCATCTGTGGTGTTTGCCTGGTGCTGGTGCTCGGCATGCTGGCGACGCTCGCCAGTTTTGCGGCAGGAATCGTGGGCCAGGTCAGCACCTCACTGCTGACGGCGAGTACACAGGAACTCGCCTTGCGCTACCACTGGATGAACCCGGTAAATCAGCTGTACTGGATACTGCTGGCCGGCATGCTCATGCTGCGCGCCTATCCGCACCATCAAGTGTGCCGCGCCCGGCGATTCGGGCAATGGCTGCTGACAGCCCTTTTCATGGCCATCGTGATCCCCGGTCTGCATTGGTTCTTCAGCGGAATTCCTGCGCAGACTGCAGGAGGCGAAAATTGGGACGGCGGATTTCTGCGCGGACTGAGCATGGGGGCGATGGCCTCCCTGATGGGCCTGGGCGTCATGCACACGGCCATTGGTCGCTATGCCGACGACAAACCGGACCTGAGCGACTCCCGCGAGATCGGTCTGGTGCTGCTGACCAGCCTGGCTCTGCTCGCCTGGGTTCTGGCGCTGCTCGGCTGGGGCGGGTGGGTCAGGGCGCAGGGCACACTGCCAGCCAGCGGCGTGGGGTTCTTTCTCAGCACAGTACCGGAAGCGAACATACCCCTGATGCTCAAACTGGCAATCTGCCTGGCATCTGTCGTCGTTCTGCTGCGCGCTTCCACACTGATTCTGGATGTACTGGTCATCTGGCTGACATCCCGGTTTCCCCACATGCGCCTGATCACCACGATCCTGATGGTCGCCGGGACGGCGCTGCTGACGGCATTGCTGGATGTCGCGATAGACGAATCGATCGACGCGCGCGAACAGATGCCGCTGGTACGGGTGATCCCGGTGTTTGCGTCGACCCTGCTGCCGCTGGTGGCGCTGATCATGATGAGCATGTTCACCCGCAGCCTGCCCCCGGGGCCGATGCTGTGGGCTCAGCGACTGCCGCTACCGGTGGCCGCCGCGGTCTATTTCTACTGGCGCTATCCTTTGCGCCTGTTCCTGCTGATTCTGCTGCTGTACAGCAGCGGGATCGGCCAGTTCCTGGTCGAATTCTGGATTCCCGACAACTATGCATGACGACAGCTGGATTCGCGTCGAGGTGAGCTATGCCTTGCCCGATCAACAGTGGCTGCTAACAGTCAACGTCCCTGACAACTGCCGGCTTGGCGAGGCCATTGCGCGCTCCGGCCTGCCGGAAAAGGTCCCCGGAGGCTTGCCGGAAGACTGCCGTTACGGGATCTGGAGCAAGCTGACCAAAGCCGACGCGCCATTGCAGGACGGTGATCGCATCGAGATTTACCGGCCATTGATTGCCGACCCCAAGGAAGCCCGACGCCTGCGCGCCAAGCAGAAGACCGAAGCGCCCTAGCCGAAGGCCGGCTGACCCGGGCCCGGGACGCGAGCGCGGTGCTTCAGCTCAGCGGGGTGTCGCTTTCCAGTGTTTCAATGCTGTCAGCTGATTTCGGCGGGTTGGTGTCTTCGACGCTGGCAACAACGCCATCCTTGAAGAACACCGTGACCCGGCGCTCGCGCAATACATCGTCCCCACGCTGGATCTTGAACACGTAATCCCAGCGGTCCGGCGCGATAGCGCTGCGCAAAAGCGGGGTGCCCAGAAGGTATTCGACCTGCGCCGGGCTCATCCCGTTTTCCAGTTGGGCGAGCCGGTCAGGCTTGACCATATTGCCCTGCGTGACCGTCACACGGTAAGTGCTGCAGCCAGCGAGCGTGAGAATGCAGAGGAAAATGGAAGCAGGGCGCAGAAGGTGTAGGCGCATGATGATGCGGTCAATCCATGAAATCGGGATAATTCCAGTTTAACGAAACCGGTAGCGAGACGTTCATTGGAATCTAAAGACTTGCAGCGAGCGGGACTCAAAGTCACCCATCCTCGCCTGACCATTCTGGAAATTCTGGAGACTCATTCCGATCGTCACATGAGCGCGGAAGATGTCTACCGGGAACTGATGCAGGTAGACGAGAGCAAGATCGGGCTGGCGACGGTGTACCGGGTGCTCACGCAGTTTGAGGCGGCCGGGCTGGTCACGCGTCACAATTTTGATGGCGGGCAGGCCGTGTTCGAGCTGGATGATGGCAAGCACCACGATCACATCGTCTGCACCACCTGCGGGGAAGTCGTCGAGTTTTTCGATGAAGTCATCGAGGAGCGTCAGCGCGTCATCAGCGAGGAGCACGGCTTCCGCATTCATGACCACAGCCTGGTGCTGTACGGCGACTGCCAGCGCAAAGACTGCGCAGGGCGCAAGGCGGCGCGCTAGAGCGGGGGCTAACCCGCCGAGTTGCCGAGCAGCGCCCGCGCATGTGCGCGAGTCTGCTCGGTGATCTCCCGCCCACCAGCCATCCGGCTGATCTCATCCACCCGCGCCGCATGGTCCAGCAGCACTAGCCGGCTGTAGGTCTGCTCACCGCTGACATCCTTTTGCACCCGATAGTGCAGCTTGCCCAGGGCAGCCACCTGGGGCTGGTGTGTGACGCACAGCACCTGGTTGGTTGCCGCCAGTGTCAGCAGGTGCTCACCGATGGCACTTGCGATCGCACCGCCGACGCCAACATCCACCTCATCGAAGAGCAGGATCGGCACACGGCGGCTGGCATGGGCGTTGACCGCAAGCGCCAGGCTGATCCGCGCCAGTTCGCCACCCGAGGCCACTTTGGACAACGGTTGAACGGCCTGCCCGGGGTTCAGGCTGACCAGGATTTGCACGCTGTCATGCCCCAGCGCGCTGGCAGATTCGGGGTTGCTGCTGACCTTGAATTCCAGACGCGCATGGGGCAACCCCAGCGAGGGCAGGTCTTGCATCACGGTTTTCGCCAGGCGGGCACCGGCCTTCACGCGTGCCTGCGTCAGGGCGCTGGCGGCCTGTGCGTAACGCTCGGCCAGGTCACTGATCTGCTTTTCCAGTTCGATTCGCCGCTGATCATCCCCGGCCGCCCCCGCCAGCTGTTCATTGAGCGCAGCGGCGTGGCTGGCCAGCTCCTCGGCTGGGCAGCGGTGCTTGCGAGCGAGTGATTCCCATTGATCCAGACGGGCACCGACTTCGGCCAGACGCTCGGGGTCGTTTTCAAAACCGCTGGCGGCATGCTGGATTTCCCGGCGTGCTTCACGGACGGCTTCGCGGGCCTGATTCAGGGACTCCTGGGCCGCGATCAGGTCAGGCTGGGCTTCGACGAGTTTTTCGCATCGCCGGCTGGCCTCACCCAGCTGGTCTTCAACACCGTCATCATCACCCAGCGCAGCTTCCAGCCACGCGCAATCCGCCTGCAGTTCATCGATGCGGTTCAGGCGCAGAAATTCGGCATTCAGGGCCGCAAATTCACCTTCCTGCGGCGCGAATTCATTGAGCTCGGCGCACTGGTACTCCAGCAATTCACGCTGCGCGGGGTCGTTCAGCGCTGCACTGCCCAGTCGCGCCAGTTCGCGCTCGGCAGCCCGCCATTCGGTAAAGCGCTCCCGTGTCTGCGCCAGCGCCGTGTCGTGCCCGCCGAAGTCATCCACGATCCGGCGTTGCTCGGCTGCGCGGAGCAACGCCTGGTGCGCGTGCTGCCCATGAATATCCAGCACGGCCTCGGCCAGTTCGCGCAGCATCGCCAGCGTACTCTGCTGCCCGTTGATCCAGGCCTTGGACCCGCCATCAGCACGAATGACACGGCGCAGCAGCAGGCGCTCCGGCTCATCTTCGTCGACCAGCTCATTGCGCTGTAACCAGTCCAGTGCGACCGACTCGCCCTGCAGGCTCACCTCAGCCTCCAGTGAGCAGCGGGCCGCGCCGGTGCGGACCAGAATGGATTCCGCGCGGGCACCAAACAGCAGGTCCAGTGCGTCGAAAAGGATGGACTTACCCGCGCCGGTTTCGCCGGTGAGCACCGTCAGTCCCGACCCCAGATTCATCTCCAGGGAATCGACGGTGGCAAAGTTTTCAATCGACAGGCGTGTGAGCATCGACGGGCTACTCGGTTTGAAAGGCTGGCTTTTCGCGGCCCCAGTTCAGCTTGCTGCGCAGGATGCCGTACCAGTCATAGTCAGCGGGGTGGATCAGTTTGAGCAGGGAGGACGCCCGCCGGACCGTCAGGCTCTCGCCACGGGTCAGCGTGGTGTTGTGATACCCGTCGAGGGTAACGATCGCGCCGCGCCCATCGCGCCCATTGACCTCGACACGAATCGTGGTCGAAGCCGGAAGAACCAGTGGCCGGTCACTGAGGGTGTGCGGGCAGATGGGGACGACTGCCAGGGAGTCGCTGGCCGGGTGCATCATCGGCCCGCCGGCCGAAAGGGCATAAGCCGTCGACCCGGTTGGCGTGGAAATGATCAGGCCGTCCGCGCGGTGATGGCTGATCAGGTGGCCATCTGCATAGGTTGCGAACTCGAGCATGGATACCGGTTCAGGGTGCCGTATGACCACATCGTTGATCGCCAGCCCCAGGCCAACATCGGACTCCGGCCGGTTCTGCTCGGCCTCCATCACGAAGCGCTTTTCTTCGACGTGGCGCCCGGCAAGTATCTCCGGCAGGACTTCATGGATCGCACCGGGTGCGATATCGACCATGAAACCCAGCCGTCCGAGGTTGATGCCAAGCAGGGGGCAACCGTCGGGCACCACCGCGCGGCAAGCGCGCAGCAGCGTGCCGTCGCCACCGATGACGATGACCAGGTCGCAATGCGCCGACAATTCCGCCAGGGGAACCGCCGTCAGCCCGGGAGCCAGGGTGCGCGCCGTATCGAGGTCCGCCACCACAGGGACGCCCAGACCGCCAAGGCAATCCAGAACTGCCTGCAGCGTGGCTTTGACGTCTCGCGCATCGCGCTTGACGACCAGACCACATCGACCAAAGGAAACCGCGTTCAATTGCCTCTCAACACCCCGTATGTATCGCGCCGCAAGCATACCCCAAGCCTTCAGCTTCCCTGTAAAAGCCTGTGCTCTTGTCGGCAGGGACATTGACCCCTATCTTGGGAGGATATGAGCAAGCCCCCAC
>JBFHON010000068.1:0-10918 GCA_041593295.1 Oceanococcaceae bacterium
CTGGGCAAGGCTGAAGGCGACGAGGTCAGTGTCGACGTGCCGGGCGGCACGCGAACCTTCGAGGTTCTGGGTGTGCGCTACGAATAGCACCCTCGTGCAGGCGCTGCGGATTGTGCAGCCCCGATGCACGCGGTGCCGCCCTGCGGCACCTGCAGGAGACAGTGCGTAATGAATTCCTCACCGAGAACGCTCGCCGAGCGTGACCTGAGCTGCGTATGGCACCCCTGTACGCAGATGAAGGATCACGAATCCATCCCGCTGGTCGAGATTGACCGCGGGGAGGGCGTGTGGCTCTACGACACCGCAGGCCGCCGCTACCTGGATGCGGTGAGTTCCTGGTGGGTCAACATCTTCGGGCATGCCAACCCGCAGATCGCCGCTGCCATTGCTGCGCAGGCCCGCACACTCGAGCATGTGATCTTCGCCGGGCACACCCATGAACCCGCGGTCCGCCTGGCTGAGCGCATTCTCACGCATGCGCCGCCCGGCCTCGGCAAGGTGTTTTTTGCCGACAACGGTTCCAGTGCCGTGGAAGTGGCGCTCAAGATGAGCTTTCACTTCTGGCTGAATCAAGGGCAAACACGCCCATTTTTCGTGCACCTGGACGAGGGCTACCACGGGGAAACCCTGGGTGCGCTCGCGGTCAGTGATGTCGGCCTGTACAAGAGCACCTACGAGCCGCTGCTGCTGCAATCGTTGCAGACCCCCGCACCTGACACCCGGCGGCCGGATCGGGCTGCGGACATCGCAGAGTGCCTGACGCAACTGGAAAACCTGCTGCAGCGCCGGGGGCATGAAATCAGTGCCGTCATTCTCGAGCCCCTGGTCCAGTGCGCCGCTGGCATGCGGATGCACGAAGCCGAATTCGTCACCGGTTTGGCCGCCCTGTGCAGAAAATTCGGGGTCCATGTCATAGCCGATGAAATTGCGGTTGGCTTCGGGCGCACAGGGACGATGTTTGCCTGTGAGCAGGCCGGCATAACCCCGGACTTTCTCTGCCTCTCCAAGGGCATTACCGGTGGCTTCCTGCCACTGTCGCTGGTGCTGACGAGCAACACCGTCTACGACGCCTTTTATGCCGACTGGGTGGAGCAGAAAGCCTTTTTGCACTCGCATTCGTACACCGGCAATCCCATTGCCTGCGCGGCCGCCAACGCGGTTCTGGACATCTTCGAGCAGCAACCGGTGATTGCCAGCAACCGTGAGCGCGGCGCATGGATGGAACAGTGCGTGCGTGCCCGTCTCGAAAACCATCCGCATGTGGCGCACATCCGGCGCCACGGCATGATCCTGGCGCTGGATCTTGTCGCCCGGCGTGATCCGCAGGAACACTTTCCGGCTGTCGAGCGACGCGGTTTGCGCGCCTACCAGCATGGCTTGCAACACGAAGCCCTGTTGCGCCCCCTGGGGGATACGCTGTACCTGATGCCGCCCTATGTCATCACCGATGACCAAGTGGAGCAATTGGCCGGCGCGCTGCACGGCGCAATTGACGCCGCCACGGGTTAACCAGGGCCATGTCGAAAAAGAAAACTTCCTCCGGCCGCTGGCTCGACCGCCAGCGCCGCGACCCCTTCGTCAAGCAGGCGCGCGATGATGGCTGGCGCTCTCGCGCCGTGTACAAGCTGGAGCAGATCGACAAGCGCGATCGGCTCATACGGCCCGGATCCTGCATCGTGGATCTCGGTTGTGCCCCTGGCGGATGGAGTCAGTACGCGCTGCGCAAAACCAAAGGACAGGCACGAGTCATCGGTCTCGACCTGCTGCCGGTTGATCACTTGCGCGGACTGGACTTCTACCAGGGGGACTTTCGATCGTCAGAGGCTATCGACTGGATAGCCTCACAAATGGGCTCAAATAGCCGCGCAGACCTTGTAATGAGCGACATGGCCCCCAACTTGAGTGGGAATCGGCTGCGCGACCAGGCGCAGAGCATCGAATTGCTGCAGCATGCTGCGCAGTTCTGCAGCCGCTGGCTCAAGGCCGATGGCGATTTTCTTTTCAAAGCCTTCCACGGGGAAGACTTGCCCGAGTTTGTGGAGTCGCTGAAAACGGATTTCCAGTCCGTGCAGTGGCGCAAGCCGGGCGCTTCGCGGCAGGAGAGCCGGGAAGTATTTGTATTGGCACGCGGACACCGATTAACGGACAATCAGTGAACCGACAAGGGAAACCGTGGTCAACTTCCGCTGCGAGCCCAAGGAGTAAAGGTGAACGATCTGGCTAAAAACATGTTGCTGTGGGTGGTCATCGCCGTTGTGCTGATGAGCGTCTTTTCCAGCTTTTCACAAACGCGTGGCACCAACGAAGCTATCGCGTACTCGCAGTTTCTTGACCAGGTCAAAAACGGCAATGTCCGCAATGTCGCCATTGAAGGGCAGCAAATCATCGGTGAATCGATGGGGGGCATGCGCTTCACCAGCTACAGCCCCGAGTCCGATAACACGGCGATGATCGGCACGCTGCTGGACAACAATGTCCAGATCGTCGGCCGGCCGCCAAAGGGCCAGCCGCTGTTGCTGCAAATCCTGATTTCCTCGTTCCCGATACTGCTGCTGATCGGTGTCTGGGTCTACTTCATGCGCCAGATGCAGGGCGGCGGCAATGGCCGCGGCGCGCTGTCCTTTGGCAAGAGCAAGGCGCGCATGCTGGCCCCGGATCAGGTGAAGATCACCTTTGCCGATGTGGCGGGTGTGGAAGAGGCCAAGGAAGAGGTCAGCGAGCTGGTTGACTTCCTCAAGGACCCCTCCAAATTCACCCGTCTGGGTGGTCACATTCCGCGGGGTGTCCTGATGGTGGGCTCACCGGGTACCGGTAAAACGCTGCTGGCGAAGGCGATCGCGGGTGAAGCTGGCGTGCCGTTTTTCACCATTTCCGGCTCGGATTTCGTGGAAATGTTTGTTGGCGTGGGTGCATCCCGCGTCCGTGACATGTTCGAGCAGGCGAAGAAGCACGCACCGTGCATCATCTTCATCGATGAAATCGATGCCGTTGGCCGTCATCGCGGTGCCGGTCTGGGCGGTGGTCATGACGAGCGCGAGCAGACCCTGAACCAGTTGCTGGTGGAAATGGACGGATTCGAAGGCAGCGAAGGCGTGATCGTGATCGCCGCCACCAACCGCCCTGACGTGCTCGACCCGGCGCTGCTGCGTCCGGGACGATTCGACCGTCAGGTCGTCGTGCCTTTGCCGGATGTGCGTGGTCGCGAGCAGATCATCAAGGTGCACATGCGCCAGGTGCCAATTGCCGGCAACGTCAAACCTTCGGTGCTGGCACGTGCCACGCCGGGTTTCTCCGGCGCGGACCTGGCCAACCTGGTCAACGAAGCGGCACTGTTTGCTGCCCGTGGCAACAAGAAGCTTGTTGACATGGACGACTTCGAAAAGGCCAAGGACAAGATCATGATGGGCGCCGAGCGCAAGTCGATGGTCATGTCGGAGAAGGAGAAAAAGCTCACGGCCTATCACGAGGCCGGGCATGCCATCGTCGGCCTGTCGGTGCCCGAGCACGACCCGGTCTACAAGGTCAGCATCATTCCGCGTGGGCGGGCTCTGGGTGTGACGATGTTCCTGCCTGAGGAAGACCGGCACAGCTACACCAAGCAGCGCCTGATGAGCCAGATTGACTCGCTGTTCGGCGGGCGGATTGCCGAAGAGAAAATCTTTGGTGACTACGCCGTGACCACCGGCGCCAGCAATGACATCGAGCGCGCGACCGATATTGCCCGCAAGATGGTCACGAAATTCGGCATGAGCGAGAAACTGGGTCCGCTGACCTATGCCGAAGATGACGGGGAAGTCTTCCTGGGCCGCAGTGTGACCCAGA
This sequence comes from Oceanococcaceae bacterium, assembly GCA_041593295.1. GTDB lineage: Bacteria > Pseudomonadota > Gammaproteobacteria > Nevskiales > Oceanococcaceae > MS8. Next base: position 3,823 of record JBFHON010000068.1, read on the forward strand.
GCAAGCATGTTTCTGACGAAACGGCCCACCAGATCGACTCGGAAATCCGTCGGCTCATCGATGAGAGCTATGCCCGGGCTACCAAGATCCTGGAAGCCGAAGAGGACAAGCTGCACATCATGGCCGAGGCGCTGATCAAGTACGAAACCATCGACGCCACGCAGCTCAAGGCCATCATGGAGGGGCGCCCACCGGGCCCACCGGAAAGCTGGCAGGATCCGGACGGCGACAGCGGCAGTTCTGCTGCAAAGCCCGAGGAAAAGCAGAAGCGCGATGACATTCCGCCATCAACACGGCCTGCTGGCCAGCACTAGGCGGCAGCGGCCTGATACGGGGCTCCTTCGAGCCCCGTTTTCATTGTGACCCGACGCAGACAGCAACCCCGTCACCCGGATGCCTCCTCGGGCGATCCGGTCACTGCTGTCCGCCTGGATAAATGGTTGTGGGCCGCGCGCTTCTACAAGATGCGCTCGGTGGCTACCGATGCCATCAAGCATGGTCAGATCAGCATCAATAACCAGCGCCCCAAGCCCTCGCGCATGGTGCATGTTGGCGACCTCATCGAAGTCGAAAAAGCCGGTCAGCTCTGGACCGTGGAAGTGACCGCTCTCAGCGAGAAACGCGGTTCGGCAGCCGACGCCCAGAAGCTCTATCACGAAGGCGAGGAGAGCGTGGCCCGGCGGGCTGAGCTGGCTGCGCAGAACCGGGCCGAATGGTTGTCGCGTCCGCAGCCGCCCGGCCACAAACCCGACAAGCACGAGCGTGCGCGCCTGAGGAAATTGCTGCAAAAAGCCTGAGCCGACCCGGCAAGGGGAAGTGCTGGCTTATTGGCGACCTGGGGCCTGGCCAGGGCGGGAAAAGCCGGCCGCGGTCGTGGTGACAGCGGCCAGCCTCGCCGGCATTATTCGTCGATGACGGCGTTCAGGGTCGGGCTTGGCCGCATCACTGCCGTCAGCTTGTCCACATCCGGCCAGTAGTAACCACCGATGTCGACTTCCTTGCCCTGGATCTTGGTGAGTTCCTCGATGATCTTCGCTTCGTTGTCTGCGAGTTTCTGCGCCATCGTCGTGAAGTGCGCCTTCAATTCGGCGTCATCATCCTGCCTGGCCAGTGCCTCCGCCCAGTAGCGGGCCAGGTAGTACTGACTTCCGCGGTTGTCGAGTTCGCCGGTACGCCGGGAGGGGCCCTTGCCCTCGTCGAGTAACTTGCCGGTGGCTTCATCCAGGGTGTCTGCCAGCAGACGAATACGCGGGCTACTGGCTTTGTTGCCCAGGTCTTCCAGGCTGGCGGCCAGTGCCAGAAACTCGCCCAGGGAATCCCAGCGCAGGTGATTTTCCTCGACCAGTTGCTGGACATGTTTCGGCGCGGAGCCACCGGCACCGGTCTCGAACAGACCGCCGCCTTTCATCAGCGGGACGATGGACAGCATCTTCGCGCTGGTCCCCAGTTCCAGGATGGGGAACAGGTCGGTCAGGTAGTCACGCAGGATGTTGCCGGTTGCGGCAATCGTGTCCTTGCCGCGCATGGCGCGCTCCAGCGAGTAACGCATGGCGCGAACCTGGGAGAAGATCTGAATATCCAGCCCGTCGGTATCGTGTTCGGTCAGGTAGTGCTTGACCTTCTTGATCAGCTCATTTTCGTGGGGACGATAGGGGTCCAGCCAGAACACCACGGGCATTCCGGACAGGCGGGCGCGGTTGACGGCCAGCTTGACCCAGTCGCGGATCGGCTCGTCCTTGACCTGACACATGCGCCAGATGTCACCGTCTTCGACGTTCTGGACCATCAGCACTTCGCCGGTTTCGTTGTCCACCACGCGCGCTTCACCGCCGCCTTCGATTTCGAAGGTCTTGTCGTGTGAACCGTACTCTTCCGCCTGCTGGGCCATCAGCCCGACATTCGGTACCGTGCCCATGGTGCGGGGGTCAAAGGCGCCATTGGTCTTGCAGAAATTGACGACTTCCTGATAGATGCGGGCGAAGGTACTTTCCGGGATCAGCGCCTTGGTGTCGTGGGTCTTGCCGTCGGCACCCCACATCTTGCCGCCGGCACGGATCATGGCCGGCATCGACGCATCAACGATGACATCGTTTGGCGCGTGCAGGTTGGTGATGCCGCGCGCGGAATCGACCATGGCCAGCGCGGGACGATGTTGGTGGCAGGCATGCATGTCCTCGATCACTTCTTCACGGATCGAGCGGGGCAGAAGTTCGATCTTGTTGTACAGATCGACCAGGCCGTTGTTGACATTCACACCCAGCGTGTCGAACCAGAACTTGTGCTTTTCGAAGGCGTCCTTGTAGTACACCTTGACGGCATGCCCGAAGACGATGGGGTGCGAAACCTTCATCATCGTCGCCTTGACGTGCAGCGACAGCAACATGCCGGTCTCGTAGGCATCCTGCATCTGCTCTTCGTAGAACTCGACCAGCGCCTTTTTGCTCATGTACATGCTGTCGATGACTTCGCCAGCGAGCAGCTTGACCTCGGGTTTCAGTACCTGAATTTCGCCGTCGGCGGTTTTCAGTTCCATGCGAACGCTGCAGGGCTTCTCGACGGTCATCGACTTTTCGCCGTGGTAGAAGTCGCCTTCGCGCATGTGCGCAACATGGGTGCGGGATGCCATGCTCCACTCGGCCATCGAGTGGGGGTTCTTGCGAGCGTATTCCTTCACGGCCTTGGGCGCGCGGCGATCCGAGTTGCCTTCCCGCAGGACCGGGTTGACCGCACTACCCAGCACCTTCGCGTAGCGGCTGCGGATTTCCTTTTCCTGCGCATCCGAGGCTTCCATCGGGTAATCAGGAATGTCATAGCCTTTGGCCTGCAACTCGGCAATTGCCGTTTTCAGCTGCTCCACCGCCGCGCTGATGTTTGGCAGCTTGATGATGTTCGCGGAGGGTTCCTGCGTCATCTTGGCCAGCTCGGCCAGTTCGTCGCTGACCCGCTGTTCCTCGGTGAGCTTCTCCGGGAAGGTCGCGAGAATGCGCGCCGCCAGTGAGATGTCACTGGCCTTGACCTCGACCCCGGCAGGGGCCACGAAGGAACGAATGATCGGCAGAAACGAGGCTGTAGCCAGCATCGGCGCTTCGTCTGTGATCGTGTAGGTGATGGTCGGTTTGGATTCGCCCATGTGCAATTTCTTCCGCTGATAAAAGGGGGCCGAGTCTCCGCATTGGGGTGCGTACCGATGCTGCTGGAAACCAGCCCTCGGATTTTTAAAGACGCAGCTTAACGCGAGGAGGGGGTATCTGGCAGTTTTTGCCAGCTCGCAAGGGCTGCAGGGGCGTTGCGACTCGCGGCTCCCAGGGCTTTTGCGCGGCCTGGATCGGCGGGGTTCGTGACCCATCGCCCGGGCGTCAAAACGCGATCTACGGGTACGGGTTCTGCGCGTGGAAGTGCGCGGGATGCGAGAATCCCCGGTCGGTGAGAGCGGGTCCCACGGGGACCATTCCCGGCACCCGCCAACCACGACTCCCCCGCGTTGCCGTCGCGCCTTGCTAACCGCTTGCTGAGAACGGCAACGCCCACAACTGTATTTGATGACCACACCGACACTCGAAACTGCCCGTAGTACGCTCCAGCAAACCTTCGGTTTCCCGGATTTTCGCGGCACCCAGGCCGAAGTCGTGCGCACCGTCCTCGGTGGCGACAATGCGCTGGTCATCATGCCGACCGGTGGGGGCAAGTCGCTGTGTTACCAGATTCCGGCCATCCTCCGGCGCGGCGTCGGGATCGTGGTGTCACCTCTGGTGGCCCTGATGCACGATCAGGTGGCCGCACTGAATGCGAACGGGGTGGCCGCTGCCGCACTGAACAGCCAGATGAATGCCGAGAGTCAGGCCTCGGTAGAGGCCCAGTTGCGCAACGGCAGCCTGGACCTTCTGTACTGCGCGCCCGAGCGGCTGTTACAGCCACGCATGCAAAGCCTGCTGGGGCAGTGCGAGCTGGCTCTGATCGCGATTGACGAAGCCCACTGCGTCTCCCAGTGGGGTCACGACTTTCGCCCCGAGTATCGCCAGCTGGGTGAGTTCGTCCAGCTGTACCCGCAGGTTCCCCGCATGGCGCTTACGGCAACGGCCGATGCGCCGACGCGCCGGGAAATTGCCAACTGCCTGCTGCTGAACGACAGTGCCTCGTTTGTCAGCGGTTTTGACCGGCCCAACATTCACTACGCCATTCGCGAAAAAACCAGACCCCGGGAGCAGGTACTGGAGTTCATCCACAATCAACCGGCAGGCAGCTCCGGCATTGTTTACGCGCTGGCTCGTAAAAGCGTGGATACCTTTGCCGACTGGCTGAATGGCAAAGGGGTCAAAGCCTTGCCGTACCACGCGGGCCTGAGCGCGGAAGAACGCCAGCGCAACCAGCATCGCTTCCTGCATGAGGACGGACTGGTCATGGTGGCGACGGTAGCCTTCGGCATGGGGGTGGACAAGCCCGATGTCCGTTTTGTCGCGCACCTCGACATGCCCTCGTCGGTCGAAGCGTATTACCAGGAAACCGGACGCGCAGGCCGTGATGGCGACCCGGCCCGGGCGATGATGCTTTACGGCCTGCAGGATGTGGTGCGGCGACGGCAGATGATCGAAAGCAGCGGCGATCTGCCACCGGAACGCATGGCGCTGGAACGGCGCAAGCTGGATGCCTTGCTCGGGCTGGCCGAACTCAGCAGCTGCCGGCGGCAGGCGCTGCTGCATTACTTTGGCGACGACCTGCCCGAACCCTGTGCGCATTGCGACAACTGCGACATCCCGCCGGTCACGCAGGATCTGACCGAGGCCGCGCAAAAGGCACTGTCGGCGATTGTGCGCAGCGGCCAGCGTTTTGGCGCCGGGCACGTGATCGACATCCTGCGCGGTGCCGGCACCGAGAAGATCAAGCGCTTTGGTCACGACCAGTTGCCGACCTTCGGTGTTGGCAAGGAGTTTGATGCGGTTGGCTGGCAGTCGCTGATACGCCAGTTGCTGGCGCAGGGGTACCTGCGCGTGGATATCGATGGCTTTGGTGCGCTGCACCTGACCGAAAAGGCCGATGCGGTGCTGCGCGCACGGGTGCGGTTGCAGCTACGCGAACTGCCGCGCGCCGGCACCAAACGCCGGACATCGGCGCCTGCACGCGAAGACTTGCCCGAAGGGCATGTCGAACTGTTCGAAAACCTGCGTCACTGGCGACGCGAAGCTGCCAGCGAGCAGGGGGTTCCTCCCTATGTCATCTTTCACGACGCCACGCTGCGGGCCATTGCCCGGCTGCGGCCCGTCACCGCAGACGAACTGGCCGAAGTGCCCGGAATCGGGGCCCGCAAGCTGGAGGACTACGGCGACGAGGTACTCGCGGTGGTCGCCGACTCCTAGCGCAGACGCAGGGCGGCAATGCTGCTGCCGATCACCATGGCGGTGCCCAGAATGCTCCACGGCCCAGGGCTTTCCGCCCAGATCAGCCAGCCGATCAGCATCGAGAAAACCACCACCAGGTAGTTCAACGGCGCGGCCTGTGCGGCGGGTATCAAGGCGTAGGAACGGGTGAGGGAAATCTGGGCGATAGTCGCGAAAAGGCCGGTGGCCAGCATCAGCAGCCAACCTTCGGCTGTCGGCGGCACCCAGTAAATGGCCGCGGGAATGGCCGTGATGATCACCGAGAACACGCCAAACCAGAACACGATGCGCGTGGCCGGCTCGGTCCGGGAGAGCTTGCGAATGGTTACAAAGGCCCACCCGGCGAAAATCCCGGAAAATGCGGCAACCAGGGACACCGGCGAGATGAAGCCGCCACCACTGGGGCGAATGATCAGCGCGACACCCACCAGCCCGACCAGCACCAGCGGGCCGATGCCCCGGGCAGGTCGCTCTTTCAGCCACGCCCATGCGATCAGTGGCACGTACAGCGGCGCCGCGTAGTTCAGCAACATGGCTTCAGCCAGCGGGATGTGCGCAATGGCGTAAAAGAACGCATACATCGCGGTCAAGCCAACGACAGTACGCAGCAGGTGCAGGCCCGGCTGCCGGGTTTTGAGCGATTGCCAGGGCGAGCGTGCGACTACCGGGATCAGAAACAGCAGCCCGAACAGATTCCTCAGAAAGGTGATCATGGGCGTCGACAGTTCGGCGGACACCTGCTTGATCAGTGCGCCCATGATCGAAAAGGCTGCGGCTGCGACAACGGCATGGCGCACACCCAGAGGGAGGTTTGTTTCCTGCATCCCCCATTATCACCGCTGACCGGCCTACAATCGGGGTTCGCCAAACAAGACACCGAAAATCGACCCATGCAGGTACGTCATTCCATCATCATGCTTGTCGAAGACAGCGCCGCTGACGTGGCTCTGGCGAAAGAAATCTTCAAGGAAGGCGGGCTCAGCTTCGACCTGCAGGTCGCCGGGGACGGGGTTGAGGCCCTGGAGATGCTGCGCAAGGAAGGGGAGCATGCCGACCTTCCGCTGCCGGACTTCATCCTGCTCGACCTGAACATGCCGCGCATGGATGGCCGGGAGTTTCTCTCCATCGTCAAAACCGACCCGAAGCTGAAGCGAATCCCGGTGCTGATCATGAGCACCTCCGATTCACCGCGCGATGTATTGACCTGCTACGAGCTGCAGGCCAATGCCTACATTGCCAAACCGCTGGACATCGATGATTTCATCACTCTGGTGGAGTCGATTCGCGATTTCTGGTGCCGCTTCGCGCAGATCCCGCCGAAATCATGAACCCGGGCTGGTTCGCGCTGGCTGCCGGTGTCTATGGTTTCGTCGCGGTGGCGCTTGGCGCCTTTGCCGCCCATGGCCTGAAGAGCCGGCTGGATGATTACGCCCTGGACATCATGCAGACCGCGACGCAGTACGCGCTGATTCACGCAGCCCTGCTGTTCGCACTGAGCCTGATGCCGGTATCGCGGCTGCAGGCCAGCGCCGGGATCCTGATGATGGCAGGCACTTTCCTGTTTGCCGGGAGTCTGTATGTGCTCGCAATGACCGGCATTCGCGGATTTGGTGCGGTCACGCCGATCGGCGGCGTGTTCCTGCTGCTGGGTTGGGCTACGCTTGCGTTCAGCGGCGTCGCCATGATCCGCACCGCGGTCTGACACCGGTTCCTTCCGCCCGTCC
>JBFHON010000069.1:0-10825 GCA_041593295.1 Oceanococcaceae bacterium
TCCGGAGCCGGGTGATCCTTGAGGTAGTTCTCGTAGAGCACCTCGTGAATGAACCCGGTGTAACCGTCCCAGTTGTCTTCGGGCTGCGGGTCGGACAACGCCACATGCCAGGTGAAATTGTCGTTCTCGGCGTCCAGCATGTCGAAATCTTCGACATAGAACATTTCACGCAGCGAACGCGCGCCGTACCAGAAGGTCATCTTGCGGTCGGTCTTGATCCGGCGCAGCTGGTCGAAGATGTGGCTGCGCATCGGCGCCATACCGGCACCACCACCGATGAAGACCATTTCCGCATCGGTTTCCTTGGCGAAGAACTCGCCAAAGGGCCCGGAAATCGTGACCTTGTCACCCGGCTTGAGGTCGAAGATATACGAGGACATCACGCCCGGTGGCAGTTCGTTCATGCGCGAAGGCGGCGGCGTCGCGATCCGCACGTTGAGCATGATGATGCCTTCTTCTTCCGGGGAGTTGGCCATCGAATAGGCGCGCAGTGCGTCTTCCTTCGGAGCCGATACCAGGTCGAAGAGCTTGAACTTTTCCCAGTCGCCACGGTATTCGTCGGCAATTTCGAAGTTCTTGTATTCGACGCGCTTGGCCGGGCATTCGATCTGAATGTAGCCACCCGCACGGAAGTTGACGTTCTCGCCCGCGGGCAGCTCCAGCACCAGTTCCTTGATGAAGGTCGCAACGTTGTCGTTGGAGCGCACGGTGCACTCCCACTTTTTCACGCCGAAGACTTCTTCGGGCACGTTGATCTTCATGTCCTGTTTGACGGTCACCTGGCAGGACAGGCGATCGCCCTGCTTGGCCTCACGTTTGGTGATGTGCGATTCCTCGGTCGGAAGAATCGAACCGCCGCCTTCGTGAATCTGCACGCGGCACTGGGCGCAGGTACCACCACCGCCACAGGCGGAGGGAACGAACAGGCCGGCGTCGGCCAGCGTGCCGAGCAGTTTGCCCCCGGTCGGGGCCTCGATGGTCTTCTCGCCGTTGACGACGATTTTCACATTGCCGGAGGGAACAAGCTTCGAGCGGGCAACCAGAATCATGGTCACCAGCGCCAGAACGATAGCCGTGAAGAGGGCTACTCCAAGAATGATCTCTTGCATTTCGCGCTCCTTACAGCTGCACGCCGGAGAAGGCCATGAAACCCAGGGCCATCAAACCAGCGGAAATAAAGGTAATACCCAGGCCCTGCAGGCCATCGGGCACATCGGAGTACTTCAGCTTTTCCCGGATTCCCGCCAGCGCGACAATCGCCAGGGCCCAGCCGGTACCACTGCCAACGCCGTAAACCACGGATTCGGCAAAGTTGTAATCGCGCTCCACCATGAACAAGGTGCCACCGAGGATGGCGCAGTTCACGGTAATCAGCGGCAGGAAGATCCCCAGCGCGCTGTACAGAGCCGGCACGTACTTGTCCAGGAACATCTCCAGGATCTGCACCATGGCCGCAATCATGCCGATGTACGAGATCAGGCCCAGGAAGGACAGGTCGGCTTCGGGGAAACCGGCCCAGGCCAACGCACCGTCCTTGAGCAGGAACTGGTACATCAGGTTGTTGGCCGGCACCGTGATGGTCTGCACCACGATCACGGCAATACCCAGACCCAGCGCGGTCGAAATCTTCTTCGACACGGCCAGGAAGGTACACATGCCAAGGAAGAACGCGAGTGCCATGTTCTCGACGAACACGGCCTTGAGGAAAAGGTTGATCAAATCAGCCATCAGACAGCTTCCGTCCGGTGTACCGCGTGAATCTGATAATCCGGCTTCTCAACTTGCGCCGGTTTCACCGTACGCAGAATCCAGATGAACAGCCCAATGATGAAGAAGGCCGAAGGCGGCAGCAGCAGCAGCCCCATCGGGGTGTACCAGCCACCTTCGGTGACCAGCGGCAGGATCTGCACGCCGAGCAGGCTGCCGGAGCCGAACAGCTCGCGGATCACGGCCACGACGATAAGGATCATCGAGTAACCCAGACCGTTGCCGATACCGTCCATGAAGCTGGGCCACGGCGGGTTCTTCATGGCGAAGGCCTCGGCACGCCCCATCACGATGCAGTTGGTGATGATCAGGCCCACGAACACGGACAGCTGCTTGGCCACATCGAAGGCGTAGGCCTTGAGCAGCTGGTCGACCACGATCACCAGCGACGCAATGATGGTCATCTGCACGATGATGCGGATATTGGACGGGATCACCTTCCGGATCATCGAAATGAACAGGTTGGCAAAGGCGGTCACCGCGGTCAGCGCCAGGCACATGATCAGCGCCGTTTCCAGCTTGGTGGTAACAGCCAGCGCGGAACAGATTCCCAGAACCTGCAGGACAATGGGGTTATTGTCGAAGACGGGTTCGGTCAGAATCTTCTTGTTGTCGAATACTTCGGACATCAGGCTTTGCCCTCCCGGAGGTTTTCGAGGAAGGGCTGGAAGCCATGCTCGCCCATCCAGTATTGAAGCAGGTTGGTCACGCCACGGCTGGTGAGGGTCGCGCCGGACAGGGCGTCGACCTTGCCGGCGTTATCCGGCCTGGACGGGTCGAAACCGCCCTTCACCAGTTCCAGCATGACCTCACCGTCGTCGGCGTAGGTCTGCTTGCCTTCCCACAGGGCCTTCCACGACGGGTTGTCGACTTCGCCGCCCAGTCCCGGGGTTTCAGCGTGCTCGTAGAACGACAGGCCGATCACCGTGTTGGCATCGCCTTCCAGAGCCAGATAGCCCCAGAGCGTCGACCAAAGGCCGTAGCCACGAACCGGCAGGATGATGCGTTCGATTGCACCGCTGTCGTCACGGACCAGATAGACCGTGGTCAGTCGTTCCTTCATCTTGATCTGCGCGATGTCTTCTTCACGCGGAACCGGGTCAGCCAGCGCCGGGTCCTTGGCGGCCTTGCGCTGGTCATAGTTGTCGACATCGACAGCATCGGTGAACTTGCCGGTTTCGAGATCGACCATGCGTGCCTCGAACCGGGAAAAGGTTTCGGCAACGCTGGCATCACCAATGTCGACACCCGACACCGCGACAATGTTTTTCTGCAGATCCGCCGCCCGGTTTTCTGCCTGCAGCGGGCGCAGGAAGACCGCAGCAGCAGATACGGCGATGGAACAGACAAGACAGAGCGTCGTGGCGACGATAACCGTCTTGACGATGCTGTCGTTAGGGAGGTCCTTGAAAGCCATGAACAATCCTTGCGTTATCAGGCCGCAGCCTGGGTCGCGGCGAGTCGGGCCTGCCGGCGCTTGATGTTGGCGCTGACAACGCCGTAATCGATCAGCGGCGCGAAGATGTTGGAGAACAGAATCGCCAGCATGATCCCCTCAGGGAAGGCGGGGTTCACCACACGGATCATCACCGTCATGAAGCCGATCAGCGCACCGAAAATCCAGCGCCCGGTGTTCGTCATCGAGGCCGAAACCGGATCGGTGGCCATGAACATCATGCCGAAGGCAAAGCCGCCAATGGTCAGGTGCCAGTACCACGGCATCGCCATCATCGGGTTGGTATCCGAGCCGATGGCGTTGAACAGCATCGCGGTTGCCACCATGCCGATGAACACGCCCGACACGATGCGCCAGTTGGCCACACCGGTAATCATCAGGAATGCACCGCCGGCAAAGATGGCGATGGTCGAGGCTTCGCCAATGGAACCCGGCAGCTGACCCATGAAGGTTTGCATCCAGGTCAGTCCGCTGTCGGTAATGGCTTCAACGCCACCAATGGCAGCCAGACCCAGCGGGGTCGCACCGGTGAACCCGTCAACGGCGGTCCACACGGCATCGCCGGACATGGCCGCAGGGTAGGCGAAGTACAGGAAGGCACGACCGGTGAGGGCCGGGTTCAGGAAGTTTTTCCCGGTACCGCCAAAGACTTCCTTGCCGATGACCACGCCAAAGCTGATACCCAGGGCCACCATCCACAGCGGGATCGTCGGCGGCAGGGTCAGCGAGAACAGGATCGAGGTCACGAAGAAGCCTTCGTTGACTTCATGGTTCCGCACGGCGGCAAACAGCACTTCCCAGAAGCCACCCACTGCGAAGGTCACAAAGTAGACCGGCAGGAAGTAGGCAAAGCCGTGGAAGAAGTTGTCGACAAAACTCGCCGGGTTGTAGCTGTTGCCGAACAGGGCCATCAGATGCCCACGCCAGCCTTCAGCCGCAGTGATGCCCAGCTCGGCCATTGCCGTGTTGGCCTGCAGGCCGACATTCCAGCAGCCGACGACCATGGCCGGCATCACGGCCAGCCAGACGAAAATCATGACCCGCTTGAGGTCGATTCCGTCACGCACATGCGGTGCACCCCGGGTGACATCCGGTGGCGAGTACAAAAAGGTGTCTACGGCCTCGTAAACGGCGTAGTAGTTTTCGAACTTCCCACCCTTGGCGAAAAGCGGGTGGATCCGATCGAGAAAATCACGTGTTCTGGACATCAGCCTTCCTTCTCAATCTGTTCGAGGCTGGCGCGCAGGTACGGGCCATACTCGTATTTGCCGACACAGACGAAGGTGCACAGCGCCAGATCTTCCTCGTCCAGTTCGAGGCAACCCAGTTGCTGTGCCGTATCGGTATCGCGGACCAGCAGCGCACGCAGCAGTTGCGTGGGCAGAATGTCCAGCGGCATCACTTTCTCGTAGCTGCCGATGGGCACCATGGCGCGGGGGCTGCCATTTTGCGTGGTGGTCATCTCAAACACCTGGCGCGCCCGGTTCAGCGCCGACACAAAAACGTTGTTGGTCGAGAACTTCTTGGCACCCGGCACGATCCAGCCGAGGAACTGGCGCTCACGCCCTTCCCGCAGCACGGTGATCTGGTTGTGGTAACGCGACAGGTAACGCGCCCAGCCGGAAGCCCGGCGTCCGGACAGCACCGGACCACTGAGTACGCGGCATTCCACGGCATCATCGATGTTGCCGGCGATCACTTCGTCGGTGCAGGCACCCAGACGGGTGCGCAGCAGGCGCGGAGCGGTGACCTGCGGGCCCGCCAGCGCGATGACACGCCGCGTATCCAGTTCACCGGTAGCGAACAGACGGCCGATGGCCATCACGTCCTGGTAACCGATGTGCCAGACGGTGCGGCCGGCACCCACCGGCTCGAGGAAGTGGATATGCGTACCCACCAGACCGGCCGGATGCGGACCGTCGAACTCGGCGACTTCCAGCGTGGGCAAAGCCGGGCTGGCAATGGTGGCGCCGGACTTTTTGCACAGCCAGATCTTGCAGTCGACCAGCGCACTCAGCACCTTCAGACCACGCTCGAAACTGGCCGGGTCTTCGGCGATCACCAGAGCCGGGTCGGCAGCACCGGAGTTGCTGTCGGCGGCGGTGACAAACAGGGCAGCCGGTTTGGAATCCACCGCGGGCACGCGGGAATAGGGGCGCGTACGCAACGCGACCCACAGGCCAGACTGGATCAGCTGTTCGCGCACGGCGGCCGCGTCGAGACCCGCGTCCAGCGCCGCATCGTCGTACGCGGTGAAGCTGCGTGCCTCGTCACCATCCACACGGATGACGACCGATTGCAGCACGCGCTTGGCGCCACGGTTGATGGACTCGATTTCGCCACCGGCCGGTGCGGTAAACAGCACGCCAGGGTTTTTCTTGTCCTCGAAGAGGGGATCGCCGCGCTTCACGCGGTCGCCTTCCGCCACCATCATGGTGGGTTTCATGCCAACGTAGTCGTTGCCTATGACAGCGACGCGGGCAATCTCGGGACCGTCCTCAATTCGTTGTTCCGGCGCACCCGTCATCGGGAGATCCAGACCTTTCTTGATGGTGATCTGCATAGATTTGCTTTGTGTAGGAATTTCGCGCATGTCCGCGAGCCGGACAATTCTACGGCATTCCGAAAAACCCCATCAAACCGGACGGGGTTTTCTGAACCCAAAAAAGAACGGAGAGCAATGCTCTCCGTTCCATTTTTCTTCCCCGGGGGGAAGACTGTAATCGGCAGTCCGGCGGCCTGCCGCGCAGGCAGGCACGCCGGTTGCGGATCAGTTGTTGGTGAACTCGGGGTAGGCCTCGAGACCGCACTCGGAGAGGTCGGTACCTTCGTACTCTTCCTCTTCGCTGACGCGGATGCCGATGGTGGCCTTGAGGATCATCCAGACCACGAAGCTGGCACCGAAGACCCAGCCGAAGATCACGGCGGCGCCAACGAACTGGCCCAGGAAGGTCGCATCACCGTCGGTGAGCGGAACCACCATCACGCCGAGGAAGCCGACCACACCGTGCACGGAGATCGCACCGACCGGGTCATCGATCTTCAGCTTGTCCAGACCGATGATGCTCAGGACCACCAGGATACCGCCGGCACCACCGATCAGCGTTGCCGCCAGCGGGGACGGATCAGCAGGTTCAGCCGTAATGGCAACCAGACCGGCCAGGGCGCCGTTCAGTGCCATCGTCAGGTCGGCCTTGCCGAACATGAAGCGGGCCACGATCAGCGCGGAGATCAGGCCACCAGCCGCAGCAGCGTTGGTGTTCAGGAACACGTTGGCCACTTCGTTGGCCACACCGATGCCGCCAAGCTTGAGCGTGGAACCACCGTTGAAGCCGAACCAGCCCAGCCACAGGATGAAGGTACCCAGCGTTGCCATGGGCAGGTTCGCACCCGGGATCGGGTTGATCTTGCCATCGGCGCCGTACTTGCCTTTCCGTGCGCCCAGCAGGAGGACACCGGCCAGAGCGGCCGAAGCACCAGCCATGTGCACGATGCCGGAACCGGCATAGTCACTGTAGCTCAGCTCGAACAGGCCAAAGACCTTGTCGCCGTTCCAGGTCCAGGAACCTTCCAGCGGGTAGATGAAGCCGGTCATGACCACCGCAAATGCGAGGAAGGCGAACAGCTTCATCCGTTCGGCAACCGCACCGGAGACGATCGACATCGCCGTCGCCACGAAGACCACCTGGAAGAAGAAGTCGGAAGCGCCGCTGTAAACGGCATCGCCGTCAAAGCCGGCTTCGGCCGACTCGGCCAGCACCGCTGCGATTGCGGCTTCGTCCATCTGGGCAACCGTGGTCACACCGCTCAGGAACATGCCACCGTCGTACATGATGTCGTAGCCGACAATCAGGTACATGGTGCAGGCAACGGCGAACAGCGCCACGTTCTTGGTCAGGATCTCGGTCGTGTTCTTCGCCCGGACCAGACCCGCTTCAAGCATCGCGAAACCCGCGGCCATCCACATCACCAGCGCGCCACACACCAGGAAATAGAAGGTGTCAATGGCGTACTGCAGTTCAAAAATTTGATTTTCCATCGGAAATCTAACTCCCTAAGGTTGAAGGCCGAACCCGCTTACAGCGCGTCCTTACCCGTTTCGTTGGTACGGATGCGAACAGCCTCTTCAAGGGGCGTCACGAAGATCTTTCCATCCCCGATCTTTCCCGTGTGGGCGGCCTTGCTGATGGCTTCGATCACGGCTTCGACCTGATCGTCATCCACGCCGATTTCGACCTTGACCTTGGGCAGGAAGTCGACCACGTATTCGGCACCACGGTAGAGTTCGGTATGCCCTTTTTGCCGGCCGAAGCCTTTGACTTCGGTCACGGTCAAGCCTTTCACGCCGACTTCGGAGAGGGCTTCGCGCACCTCGTCAAGCTTGAAGGGCTTGATGACTGCTGCTATCAGTTTCATCGTTTGCTCCTGTTTCGAGTAGGTTAGCGAGCGGGTTCTGCCCGCCCACAATTGACTGCGAATAGGGTGATAGCACGCACTGTGCCAAGTTGCGGGAAAGCCACAGATCGCCGATCCTTCGCACCATGATCGAACTGAAAACACTGCAGGACCTCTCCGACCGCCTCGCGGCGTCCCTCCCACCCGGCCTCGGACGGGTGCGCGGCGAACTCCAGGAGAACTTTCGCGCCATCCTGCAGGCGCGGCTGGCCGAGCTGGATCTGGTCACGCGGGAGCAGTTTGATGTCCAGCGGGCCCTGCTGATCAAGTCGCGCAAGCGGCTCGACGAACTGGAAGCGCGGCTCGCCGCCCTGGAAAGCGAAACACCGACCGCACCATAGCGGTGCATATTCAGCCGGCACCATTTTGGTGCACGCACAAAAAAGCCGCCCCGAAGGCGGCTTTTTTGCAGGCGTTGCCGTTTACTCGACGGAAATTCCCGCCTGCTCCAGCATGGCGATGACGGCACGGCGAATCTCGTCGTCCGTCCGTGCAGCACCACCGCGTGGCGGCATGCCGCCCTTGCCGTTGATGGCCGCCGAAACCAGTCCGTCCAGACCACCCACTGCGGCCATGCGGGCTTCCCAGTCCGCCGTGGCATCCAGCTTCGGCGCATTCATCACGCCGGCCATGTGACAGGCCGCGCAGGAGGCGGTCACGATCTCGCTGCCGCTCAGTTCGGCGGCTGCAGCCGGTGCCGGCGCCGCCTTGACCTGGGACGCGTCCGTGTACACCGCACCGACCGGCGCAATGCGCTCTGCGATCAGCATGTCACGCACCGGATCCGGCACCTTTTCCGGGTCGATGGTATTCGCGATGATGGCGATGACCACGGTCAGCGCAATCAAAAACCCCAGAACCAGGCTGAAGACCGTAAAGAAGACACCATCGTGGGCGTGATTGACGTTGTCTTTGTCTTCCACGGTGGTTGAATTGTTCGACATGGCGCAGAAATCCCTTTTCCCGATTGGCGCGAGGCCTTAAAAACCTGACAAGTTTAGCACCGGCTTCCGGTTTGACGGGGTGAGCCCGGGCGCTGCTGCGGGTTTTCCCGCTGCTCGAATTCGTCCAGCACGGATTTGATCCGCGCCTGATAGGCCGCGAATTCCTCACCGGCCAGATCGGCAGGAACCGCGATGGGCGCCCCGTAATGCACGTGAATCGTCGAAAATGGCAGCGGAATCCGCAGCCGGTCCCAGCTCGGCAGCGACCAGTAGCGCGTGGCGGCCACGTAATACGGGATGATCGGCACCTGTGCGCGCTGGGCCATGGTGATGACGCCGGGCTTCACCTCGTACAGCGGCCCCGTGGGGCCATCCACGGTGACCCCGCCAGGGTAGCCCGCGACCAGCAGCTCGACGATCCGGTCTCGTGCCTGCCTGCCACCCTTGTCCCGCGCTCCCTTGGCCGAGCTGCCCCGGGCCGGCTGGTGCCCCAGCCGCACCAGCACATAGGACACCACATCGCCATCACGGGAACGCGAAGCCATCGTGGTGAAATTGCGGCGACCGGACTCGGCGAGAATCGCCGCCACCAGGTTCTGGTGCCAGAAGGCCATGACAAAGCCGCCATTGCGCTCATCCGGCGGGGTTGGCAGGTTCTCGGCGCCGTGGATCTGGTAGCGACAACTGGCCTTCAGCAGCCGGATCAAGCCCAGCAGCAGCACCGAGGCCAGGCGCACCAGCACCCCCATTACTCAGATTCCAGACCCGTCAGTGAACTGACCTGGCGCTTCCAGCCCAGGCTGCGCTCGACGGCGGCGATCATCAGACCGGCCACATCCTTGCCGGTCGCCGCCTCGATGCCCTCCAGGCCCGGAGAGGAGTTGACCTCCAGCAGCAGCGGCCCGTTTTTCGAGCGGATGATGTCCACCCCTGCCACTTTCAGCCCCAGCACCTTGGCCGCCTTGATGGCCAGCGCCCGCTCTTCCGGCGTCGGCTTGATCAGGGTCGCGGTGCCCCCCATGTGGATATTGGCCCGGAACTCGCCGGGCGCTGCCGCGCGCTGGATCGAGGCCACCACCTTGCCGTTGATGACAAAGCAGCGAATGTCCTTGCCATCGGCCTCCTTGATGAACTGCTGCACCAGCAGATTCGCCCCGACCGCCTTGAAGGCGTTGATCACGCTTTCCGCGGCCTTGCGCGTCTCGGCCAGCACCACGCCCCGGCCCTGGGCCCCCTCCAGCAGCTTCACGATCAGCGGCGCGCCGCCGACCATTTCGATCAGGTCGCCGGTATCCATCGGCGAGTTGGCAAAGCCGGTCGTCGGAATGCTGATGCCGCGTTTGAGCAGCAGCTGCAGCGAGTACAGCTTGTCCCGCGATTGTGAAATCGCGCTGGAGGTATTCAGCGCCTCGACGCCCATGCTCTCGAACTGCCGCGTCAGCGCACAGCCGTAAAAGGTCATGCTCGGCCGGATGCGCGGGATGACCGCGTCGATCTTGTTCAGGATGGTGCCGCCGCGGTAGTGCGCCTCGGGCGATACCGCATCCAGCTTCATGTAGCACTGCTTGATGTCCAGGAACAGCATCTCGTGGCCGCGCTCCATCCCGGCCTCCATGATCCGCTGGTTGCTGTACAGGTCCGGGTTGCTGGCCAGCACCCCGATGGTCAGGCCGCTTTTCTCGCCGTTGGTATCGCGGTAATAGGCATCCAGCTCGTCGGGATCGACCGTACCCTGCAGAAAACTGGCCGAAGGGTCGACCAGCACACGGCCATTCATGGCCTCGCGGCCGAGCAGCATGCGGTAGCCCATCGAATCGCGATTGGCCAGCGTCAGCTCGATGGGCCAGGTCTGCCCGTGGAACGACAGCGAACTGCGGATCACGTAACGCGTTTCCGAGTAGCCGGATGAACTTTTGACGGCCCGGCGATCAACAATCCGCGACTCGCAGCGGAGCACGGCCTGACGACTGCCCTGCAGCGGGTGCACCTCGAAGCTGATCCACGGCTCCCCGTTGCGGGAAAACTTGTGCAGATTGAAGGCATGAATGGACGAGGTCTTGGCCCCCGAGTCCACCCGGGCCTTGATGGCCGGAATACCCAGTTCCGGGAATGCACACCATTCCTCGCCACCGATGATTGTCTTGGGGTTCATTGCGCAAGCCGTCGCAGAATTTGGGCCGCCATTTGGCCACAAATCCGGGAA
>JBFHON010000070.1:0-10726 GCA_041593295.1 Oceanococcaceae bacterium
CACGATCAGCACGCCGCCGGTGGCACCGCCACGGGTTGCGGCCAGAGCGGCCATCCGGGCCTGACGCTCTTCTTCGATCGGGTCGCTGTCCATCCGGGCGCTTGCCGGGAACTCGTAGGTCCAGATGTGGCGGCCGAAGGTCGAGGCAAACAGCGTGTTCGGGTTGCCCGGCTGCAGCTTGACCTGGGTGACCGGCACGTTGGGCAGGTTGTTGCCCAGCGGGGCCCAGTCGGTACCCTCAAGATCGCTGGAGATGAAGGCGCCGAAATCGGTGGCCACGATCAGCTGGCCATCGCGTTGCAGCACATAGTTGATCGGCACCAGCGGCAGGTTGCCCTGGATGCTGACAAAGCTTTCCCCGGCATCGGTGGACTTGAACAGGTTGCCGGCTTCGACCATCGGGTCTTCCGGGTTCTGGTCGTTGAAGGTGTTCGGTCCACGCAGGCCGGAAGAGTAGGCCTGCAGGCCGACATAGACCGTGAACGGGTCGTTGTGGTCGATCTCGATGGCACCGATGAAGCGGTTCGGCAGGCCGGCGGCGGTGGCGGTATGCCAGCCGGAGCTGGTGCCCGGAACCGGTTCGCGTTTGCCGCCGATGTTGGTGGCCAGCTTGTTGCGGAAGCCGGTGTCGTTGTTGGTAACACCGCAGTCACCACAGGCGCCAACGTAGATCGCGGAACCGTGCACATCGCCCACATTGGCGGTGAACAGCACGTCCGTGTCGGGGTTGGTACCCAGTCGGTAGACTTCGTTCCAGGTGCCGGCCGTCACATTCGGGGCATCCAGCGTCTCGAAGATCTGGTTGGCCGTCGTGATCATGTGCTTGCTGTCCAGCGGGTCCATCGAGAACCAGTTGGCGAAGTTCGGACGCGCATAGGGCGGTGCGATATTGGTCGAGGTGTCGCCGCGGTTGGACGTGCGACGCAGGCCGCCGACCTGCGACTCGGTGTAGGCCAGGTCGGAGTTGTCCGGGTCCACCTCGGCATAGAAACCGTCGGCACCGTGGTCCTGAATCGAGAAGCCGGTGTCGGGTTCGATGTGGCCCGAGCCGTTGTCCTGCAGGCCGAACCAGACCGTGCCGTCCTTGGCCACACCCAGCCCGTAGGGGAGCAGGGTGTAGAAGCCGTCGTTGTGGCCGTATTCCCAGCCCACCTGCGTCAGCGGCATGCCCGGAAGCGTGCACTGACGGTTCACACCGCCGTCATTGCCGATGAACAGGCAGACGCCACCCAGGCCATCCGGAATCCACAGGGCTGCGTGCTGGTCGGGGTGCACGGTGATGTCCAGGCCGCTGGCCGAGAAGTAGTAGCCGATGTTGACGAAGTCCTGCGGGTTCAATGCCTGCGCGGTTCCGTCAAGCGGAACATCCACGGCATTCTGGAAGACTTCTTCCATGCCCATGACCATCCGGGTCGGAATGCCCAGGCCGGGTACGGCGCGGGTGGGGTCGGGCTTGATGTACTGGTTGTACCAGGTCTGGCCGCCGGGGGCGATCAGCGCCGTGAACGGGCCCGGGATTGTGGACAGTTCGGTACTGTCGGCCATCTGCGTCCAGGTGCTGCCGAAGTCGGAGCTGACGTAGACGCCATTGACGTTCGTCGACAGCGGGTTGCCGCCGATGAGGTCCAGAATCGGGTCTTCGGCGTAGTCGCCGCCATTCAGGCGAACGGCGTCCTGCACCATCGCGTAGACGTAGTCATGATCCTGCAGCGGGCCGTTGGCAACACCCATTTCGACGCGACCGATGCGTTCCTGCTCAGCAAAGCCCTGGCCTGTGAGCGGGTTGACCGGGTCCGGGTTCAGGCGCTCGAAAGTGCCGACCTGTCCGGTTTCGGAACGGTACAGGCCGTTCGAAGGAGACTGCGGGGTGACGCCGTCCGGGTAGGGAACGGCACCGCCGCGCCAGCCCACTGCAGCCAGCACGGGGCAGCCGGTGTTGCGGCAGATGAAGTTGTCCGAGCCGCCCGGTGCCTTGACGACCACATCGGAGACCACGTTGGCCAGGTTGCAGGCCGAGGTGCGGTCGATGTTGCCGGCACACTCCGGTGTGGTGGGCAGGGCCACGTTGGCGAAGCTGCGGCCAGCGTCATCGGACCGGTACAGGCCGAGGCTGGAGGCAATGTAGACAATGTCCGGGTTGCCGGGGTCGTTGGCGGTGTTGAAGACCAGGGCGTCGTCCGGGTAGCCCTCGGAGCGGGTCCAGGTCACACCCAGGTCGGTGGACCAGTAGGCGCCGATGCCGTGGTAGGCGCCGGTGCTCATGACGCTGTCGCCGCCCGCGGAGATCAGCGTGCCGCCGCCGCCGGAGGTCCAGATCACGCCCCCGTTGGCCTGGCTGGGCAGGTTGTCGCCCACGCTGACCCAGTAGTCACCGAGCGTCCAGACATTCCCGTTCTCGGCCTCGCTCATCCAGATGCCGCCGGTGCCCGGGGCAGCGAACAGTCGCTTGTTGACCTCGTCATAGGCGAAATCGTCAATCCGGCCGGCATAGCCGTACAGGTTGGTCCGGGGTAGCGCGGCGAGGTCCAGGTTGTGGGCCAGACCGCTGGCGAGCAGCGGGCCAACGCCGTACTGGCTCCACTGGCCATCAGCGCCACGAATCAGCGCCTTGCGCTGCTGCAGGGCTTCCTTGGCCTCGTGGGCGGCGCGCAGCGCGCCCGGTGGCGGAAATTTGTGCGAGTTGGCGCGCGAATCGATGGCGGTCCGCTTGGCGCTGATGTCTTTGACGGTCTTGGCGGGGTTCGGGCACATGCGCCCACCGCCGCTGCAATCCAGCTCTTCTTGGTTTTGAGGGGCCATCCAGGCCAGCGATGCGACAACAACGCCGCCGATGAGCACAGCACTCACAGGACGATACATGCGGATTCTCCAGTTGTAGTTGTGACGATTCGGGGTCGTCAGATGCGGGCAAGTGTACGGACGTCGCTTGCGGGGTGCCAACCGCATGCAAAACTTTTGCCACATGCCCGTGCTAAGGCGGTTGTCCGGTAACTCATCGAATAATCGGGCGCGCGTGCTAAAATTCGAGGTTGTTTTTGTTTGCCAGGTGTGGCCCTGCGTATGAGCGATTTCGCCAAGGAAATCCTGCCGATCAACCTCGAAGAGGAGATGCGTCGCTCGTATCTGGATTATGCGATGAGCGTCATCGTGGGTCGGGCACTGCCCGACGTGCGCGATGGGCTCAAGCCCGTACACCGTCGCGTCCTTTACGCGATGAAGGAACTGGGCAATGATTTCAACAAGCCCTACAAGAAGTCGGCGCGTATCGTCGGTGACGTGATCGGTAAATATCACCCTCACGGTGATACCGCGGTCTACGACACCATCGTGCGGATGGCCCAGGACTTCTCGCTGCGCTACATGCTGGTGGACGGGCAGGGCAACTTCGGCTCGGTCGATGGCGACTCGGCGGCGGCCATGCGTTATACCGAAGTGCGGATGAGCAAGCTGGCGCACGAACTGCTGGCAGACATCGACAAGGAAACGGTGAACTTCTCGCCGAACTACGATGAGTCCGAGTTCGAGCCGACGGTTCTGCCCACACGGGTGCCCAACCTGCTGGTGAACGGCTCGGCCGGTATCGCAGTGGGTATGGCGACGAACATTCCGCCGCACAACCTGAACGAGGTGGTGGACGCGCTGCTGTACCTGCAGGCGCACCCGGAAGCGACGATCGAGGAGCTGATGGAGTGCATCCCGGCCCCCGATTTCCCCACCGGGGCGATCATCAACGGCATTTCCGGCGTGGTGCAGGCCTATCGCACCGGGCGTGGCCGGGTGAAGCTGCGTGCCGTCGCGGACGTGGAAACCTACAGCAACGGTCGTGAGGCCATTGTCGTGACCCAGCTGCCGTATCAGGTCAACAAGGCCAAGCTGGTCAAGGACATCGCGACGCTGGCCAAGGACAAGAAGATCGAAGGCATCGCCGAAATCCGCGATGAGTCCGACAAGGAAGGCTACCGCGTCGTGGTCGACCTCAAGCGCGGCGAAAATGCCGAGGTTGTGCTGAACAATCTCTATCAGCAGACCCAGATGCAGACCGTGTTCGGCATCAACATGGTGGCGCTGGACCGGGGTCAGCCCAAGCTGATGAACCTGAAGGACATGCTCAGCGCCTTCCTGACGCATCGGCGCGAAGTTGTTACCCGGCGCACACGCTACCTGCTGGCCAAGGCCCGGGATCGTGCCCATGTGCTGGAAGGCCTGACCGTTGCGCTGGCCAACATCGACCCCATCATTGCCCTGATCAAGGCGTCGCCCAGTGCGGCCGAGGCCAAGGTGGCCCTGTGTGCCAAGCGCTGGTCGCCCGGCAGTGTGGCGGCGCTGATCGAGCGCGCCCGTGCCCAGTCTGAAGGCGCGGACGAAAGCCGGCTGACCGAGGAGGGCTATCAGCTCTCCGAAGTGCAGGCCCAGGCCATCCTGGAGCTGCGTCTGCACCGCCTGACCGGGCTGGAGCAGGACAAGATTCGCGACGAGTTCAACGAGATCCTGGACCAGATCGCCGGCTATCTGGACATCCTCGGCCGTCGCGAACGGCTGCTGGAAGTCATCCACGAAGAGCTGGTGGCGGTCAAGGAAGAGTTCGGCGACGTGCGCCGCTCGGAAATCTGCTCGGCCATCGACGATTTCGAAGACGAAGACCTGATTCCGCCGCAGGACATGGTGGTCACCATGTCGCACAAGGGTTACATCAAGGCCCAGCCGCTGGATGCGTACCAGTCCCAGCGTCGGGGCGGTGTCGGTCGTTCGGCGGCCAAGACCCGGGATGAGGATTTCGTCGACAAGCTGTGGGTGACCCATACCCACGACACGCTGCTGTGCTTCTCGTCGCTGGGCAAGGTTTACTGGATCCGGGTATTCCGCCTGCCGGCGGGTAGTCGTGAGTCCAAGGGGCGGCCGATCGTCAATCTGCTGCCGCTGGCGGAAAACGAACACATCAGCCAGGTGCTCCCGATCAAGGAGTACAGCGAAGACAATTACGTGGTGATGGTCACCAAGCGTGGCACCATCAAGAAAGTACCGCTGGAACAGTTCTCGCGTCCGCGCAGCGTGGGCCTGATTGCCCTGGACCTGCGGGTCGATGATGAGCTGGTTTCCGTGGACATCACCGACGGCGAACGCAACCTGATGCTGTTTACCCGCAATGGGCGGGTCTGCCGCTTCGACGAGTCGGCAGTCCGTGCGATGGGCCGGACGGCGTTCGGCGTTCGGGGTATCCGCATCGCTGAAGATGATGCCGTCATCTCCATGATTGTTGACCGTGGCGAGCAGGTGCTGACGGTCAGCGACAAGGGCTATGGCAAGCGCTCCGGCATCGAGGAATACCCGGTCAAGGGGCGTGGTACCCAGGGTGTGTTGTCGATGAAGATCACCGAGAAGACCGGCAAGGTCGTCTCGGCCATTCCGGTCAAGGAAGGCGATGACATCATGCTGATCGCCGCAACCGGGCAACTGGTGCGGACCTCGGTCAACGAGGTGTCGGTGCTGAGCCGGAATACCCAGGGTGTGCGCCTGATCAACCTCAAGGACACGCATCTGGTCGGTGTGGACCGTATTGATGCCACGCTGGTTGCGGAAGCTGCTGCCGAGGCCGAGCTGGCCGCGCAGCAGGCGGATGCCGCCGAGAATGCGGGCGACGCCGAGCCGGATGCGCCGGCAGCCCCCGAGCAGGAATAACTCCCTCCCACCTCGCCACAGGTTTCGTGGCGAACTACCAAGAAAGGCAATGAGTCAGATTTACAACTTCAGTGCGGGCCCGGCAATGCTGCCGGCCGAAGTGTTGCGTCAGGTACAGGAAGAGCTGGCGGACTGGCGTGGGTGTGGAATTTCGGTGATGGAAATGAGTCACCGCGGCAAGGAGTTTGTCTCCATTGCCGAAAAGGCCGAGGCCGATCTGCGGACCCTGCTGAATGTGCCCTCCAACTACAAGGTGCTGTTCCTGCAGGGCGGCGCCTCCGGTCAGTTCGCGGGCATCCCGCTGAACATTCTGCCCGAGGGCGGCACGGCGGATTACGTGGTGACCGGAAGCTGGGGCAAGAAGGCGGTCAAGGAAGCGAAAAAGTTCGGTGCCATCAACGTGGCGGCCCAGCCCGAAGGCGCGTTTACCTCCATTCCCGACCGCGACAGCTGGACGCTGCAGGAAGAGGCCGCTTACGTGCACATCACCCCGAATGAAACCATCGAGGGTGTTGAATTCCATGATGTGCCGGATGTGGGTGACAAGCCGCTGATTGCAGACATGTCATCGACACTGCTGTCACGGCCGATTGATGTTTCCCGCTACGGCATGATCTACGCCGGTGCGCAGAAGAACATCGGGCCGGCCGGCATGGTCATCGTGATCGTCCGCGACGACCTGCTGGGTCGGGCGCGTCCGGAATGCCCCAGTGTCCTCAACTGGACCGACATGGCGGCCGCCGACTCCATGCTGAACACGCCACCATGTTTCACCTGGTACGTGGCCGGCAAGGTCTTCGAATGGCTGCTGGCCAATGGTGGCCTTGCTGCCATGGCGGACATCAACGAACGCAAGGCGGCGGCGTTGTACCAGGCCATCGATCAGTCCGGCTTTTACGCCAACCCGGTCGACCCGATGGCGCGCTCCTGGATGAATGTTCCCTTCACGCTGGCCAATGCCGAACTGGATGGTGATTTCCTCAAGGGGGCGGCCAGCCGCAACCTGCTGACCCTGAAAGGCCACCGCTCGGTTGGCGGCATGCGGGCCTCGATCTACAACGCGATGCCGGAGGCCGGGGTTGCCGCATTGATCGACTACATGGCTGAGTTCGAGCGCGCTCACGGCTAGGGCCAACGCCGCGCAAACCAGCACCACGGAGCTAGGGTGACCAGCGGTCCGCGTGCTTTGGCGATATGTGCCGAAGCCGCGGCCGTGTTCCGACGCTCCCTTTTTCCTGCGCCCGTTGCGGGTGCCAATTGACAGCTCGCACCGTCACGCTCCGGTGATTGCGGTGCCAAAGGATGATTACCGATGTACAAGGTACTGACGCTCAACAATATTTCCACCAAGGGTCTGGAGCGCTTCCCGCGTGAGTCCTACGAGGTGGCGTCTGATATTTCCAAGCCTGATGCCATCGTTTTGCGCTCGTTCAAGATGCACGACATGGATATTCCGGCATCGCTGCTGGCCGTGGGCCGCGCCGGAGCGGGCACCAACAACATCCCGGTCGCCAAGATGGCTGCTGCCGGGATTCCGGTCTTCAATGCGCCGGGCGCCAACGCCAATGCCGTGAAAGAGCTGGTGATTGCCGGGATGCTGCTGGCCTCGCGCAACCTGTGCCAGGCCAATGCCTATGTGCGTGACCTCGAAGGCAGCGACGACGAAGTCGAAAAGCAGGTCGAGGCCGGCAAGAAGAAATACGCCGGTTTCGAACTACCCGGTCGCACGCTGGGTGTCATCGGTCTCGGGGCCATCGGTATCCGGGTCGCGAACGCGGCGCAGGCTCTGGGCATGAAGGTGCTGGGTTTCGACCCCAACATGACGGTCAACAACGCCTGGCAGCTGGATTCCGGTGTGCAGCAGGCCCTGTCGATTGACGACCTGGTTTCGCGCAGCGACTTCCTGACCGTGCACGTGCCGCTGCTGGATGCGACACGCAACCTGATCAATGCCGATCGCATCAAGCTGATGCGCAAGGGCGGGGTCGTCCTGAACTTTGCCCGCGGCGGCATCGTCGACGAGGCCGCCGCACTGGCGGCGCTGGATTCGGGGCATCTGGCGTCTTTCGTCACCGACTTCCCGACCAACCAGGGTCGCAACCATCCCAAGGTCATTGCGCTGCCGCACCTCGGTGCATCGACGGCGGAAGCCGAAGACAACTGCGCCGTCATGGTTGCCGAGCAGGTCAAGGACTTCCTCGAGAGCGGCACCATCCGCAATTCGGTGAACTTCCCCACGGCAGAGCTGCCGCTGGATCCGGGCGCATGGCGCATCGTCATCGCCAACGCCAACAAGCCGAACATGGTGGGTCAGATTTCGACCCTGCTCGGCGAGCACGACCTCAACATTCATGACCTGCTGAACAAGTCCCGCGGTGACGTGGCCTACACGCTGGTCGACGTCGACTCGGCTCCGGGTGCGGATGTACTGGCGGCCATCGAGGCCATCGAAGGCGTGCTCAAGGTGCGCTTGATCGAGCCGCGCGCTTAAGCTGTGGGTCCGATTCGCACGGCGTGGTCATGAGTACACAAGACAAACTGCAGCAGGCGCGAGGCCGCATCGACTCAATTGATACCCAGTTGCAGTCGCTGATCAGCGAGCGGGCGTTGATTGCGCAGGAAGTCGCGCGAATCAAGGCCGATGCCGGCGATGGCAAGGACTGTTATCGCCCTTCCCGCGAGGCCGAGGTGTTGCGCCGGGTGCGCGAGCGCAATACCGGGCCGCTGACCGGGGACGAAATCGTGCGGGTGATGCGCGAAATCATGTCCGCCTGCCTGTCCCTCGAGTCGCCGCTGGAGGTGGCCTATCTGGGCCCTGAAGGAACCTACACCCAGGCGGCAGTGCTCAAGCACTTCGGCAAGGCCGTTCACCCGCGGCCGCTGCCGGCGATCAACGAGATCTTCCGTGACGTTGAAGCCGGCAATGCCGACTATGGTGTGGTGCCGGTCGAGAACTCGACCGAAGGGGTGGTGAACCACACGCTGGACATGTTCAGCAGCTCCAACCTGCTGATTTGCGGCGAGGTCAGTCTGCCGGTGCATCACCACCTGCTGTCGGTCGGAGAGTCGCTGGACACGGTGACCGAGGTCTTCGCGCATTCGCAGTCCTTTGCCCAGTGCCGGCAGTGGCTGGACCGCAAGCTCCCGCATGCGGAGCGCAACGTGGTTTCCAGCAATGGTGAGGCGGCGCGTCTGGCGGCTGAGCGTGGCACGCATACGGCGGCGATCGCCGGCAAGCCGGCCGCCGAGCGCTATGGCCTGGGGATCCTGGCGGCAAACATCGAGGATGACCCCGACAACACCACCCGTTTTCTGGTCATCGGCAAGCAACTGGTGCCACCGACCGGGAATGACATGACGACAATCCTGCTGTCATCGCATAACCGGCCCGGTGCGCTGTACGACATGCTGCGCCCGTTTTCCGACAGTGGCGTCAACCTGACCCGGATCGAGTCGCGGCCATCGCGTCGCGCCAACTGGGATTACAACTTCTTCGTGGACATCGAAGGCCACGCCGACGACCCGGCGATCAGCAAGGTGCTGCAGGACATGCAGACCAATGTCGCGTTCTTCAAGTTCCTGGGCAGTTACCCTCGGGCTGTTACCTGAGGAGATCAGATGAGTATCGAGCAATATGCCCTGGCTGGCGTCCGCAAGCTGGTGGCCTACGAAACCGGTAAGCCGGTCGAAGAAATCGCGCGTGAATTCGGCGTGACCCGCATCAGCAAACTCGCCAGTAACGAAAACCCGCTGGGTTGCAGCCCGCGCGTGCAGCAGCGTCTGGAACAGGGCATCGAATGGTCACGCTACCCGGACGGGGCGGGGCATTCACTGAAAACCGCGCTGATGAAACAGCACGCCGGGGTGACGCGCGAGCAGTTGACGCTGGGCAATGGCTCGAACGATGTGCTGGAACTGCTTGCGCGCAGCTTTCTGGAGCCCGGGCGCAACGCCGTCGCCAGTGCGCACGCCTTCGCGGTGTATGCGCTGGCCACTCAGGCCTGTGGTGCGGAACTTCGGGAGGTCCCGGCGCTGCCGGAGGATCATCCGGAGCAACCCTGCGGACATGACCTGGATGCCTTTGCTGCAGCGATTGATGCCGATACCCGGCTGGTGTTCATCGCCAACCCCAACAACCCCACCGGGACCTGGGTGGAGCCGGCGGCCATCGAGCGACTGCTGAAGCAGATTCCCGAGCATTGCCTGCTGGTGCTGGACGAGGCCTATCGTGAGTACCAGGAGCCGCATGAGCGTCCGCCGGTCGAGCAATGGCTGGAGCGGTATCCGAACCTGGTCGTGACCCGGACCTTTTCCAAGGCCTACGGTCTGGCCAGTCTGCGGGTGGGCTACGGCATTTCCAGCGCGGAGGTGGCCAGCCTGCTGAACCGCGTGCGGCAGCCCTTCAACAACAACCAGATGGCCTTGCTGGCTGCCGAGCTGGCGCTCGACGATGCCGACTTTCTGGCCCGGTCAGTACAGGTCAACGCCGCTGGCATGCAGCAGCTGCGCGAAGGCGTGGCCGCGCTTGGGCTGAGCTGCCTGCCCAGTCGGGCGAACTTCCTGTGCGTCAACATGGGACAGCCCGGGCGGCCGATCTTTGACCAACTGCTGCGCGAAGGCGTCATCGTGCGCCCGGTTGGCGGTTATGCCCTGCCCAATTATCTGCGCATCAGCATCGGAACGGCCGAGGAAAATCAGCACTGTCTGGACGCGCTGGCCAAGGTGCTGCGTGGCTGAGAGATTGCAGCAGCAGACAGCACGGGCAGGAAGCGGTGCGGCGCATGATTGAGCGCCTGTGTGTCATTGGTGTCGGCCTGATCGGTGGTTCCCTGGCCGCAGCACTGCGCGAGCGGCATCAGGTCCGCGAGGTCGTGGGTTACTCGCGTCGGCAGGAAACGCTGGACACCGCGCACTACCTGGGGCTGATCGACCGCGGGGAAGTCGACCTGGCACGTGCCGTCGAAGGCGCGGAAATGGTGGTCATCGCCATTCCGATGGGGCAGTACCGGGAACTGTTTACGCAGCTGGCACCGATCTGGCCCCTCGCCGC
>JBFHON010000071.1:0-10711 GCA_041593295.1 Oceanococcaceae bacterium
AACGTCAAACTGGATGGCGCCACAGTGGCAGCTGCCGGAATACCGCATGCCGTTTCTCGCTGACTGTTTGGGGGTGGGATCAGCCCGCCAGCGGCGAGTCGTAATTCATGGCCTTCAGCATGCCGACCTCCTCGGCGACCACCTGCTGGATCAAGGGCAGCGCGAAAAACCGCTCGGCGTAGGCAGCCAGCGCAGGCGCAGATTCGGGAATGACCTGGCCGCAGTGGTACAGCGGAATCAGCATGCCGCCGACGGCGATGTCGGCCAGCGTCATGCTGTCGCCCACCAGCCACTCCCGGTTGGCCAGTTGCTGGT
Organism: Oceanococcaceae bacterium; assembly: GCA_041593295.1. GTDB lineage: Bacteria > Pseudomonadota > Gammaproteobacteria > Nevskiales > Oceanococcaceae > MS8. The sequence continues at coordinate 316 of JBFHON010000071.1, forward strand.
CCAGAAAGGCGTAGATCTTCGGCAGCTCTTCCTGCAGGGCCTTGTCGATGTCGGACTGGATCGGTGCGCGGGGGAACAGCCGGCCGGCGAGGACAACTTCGGCGAACAGATGCGCTGCGATGGCCGGGGTCATCACCGAGTCGGCATATTCCTCGAACCACAAGGTCCGGGTGAAGCCTTCGGGGTCCTGCGGGAACAGCGCATTGTTGCCGTAGAACTTGCTGATGTAGTGGACGATGACCGTGGAGTCGGCGGTGGAGACCTGGTCGTCGCTGAATGCGGGGATGCGGCCGAGGGGGCTGGCCTTGCAGAAGCCGGCGAGGTCGGCGTGTGGCAGGTTCTGCTCGTGCGTGAAGTCGACCCCGTAAAACAGCAGCGTGAGGCGAGCCTTGCGCACGTAGGGTGAAATCGGATGCCCGTAGAGTATGGGCTGGCTCATGGCTGGGTTCCCGCGTTGGTCGTAAAACGCAACCATAGGGCACCGCAGCGGGCATGGCCAGCAGCGGGCGGCGAGGCTAGAACTTCAGACTGACCTGGGCCTGGATGGTGCGTTCCGCCAGCGGTGTTTTACGGCCATCGGCAGACCAGTAGCCGTAATTGATGGCGGCATGGACCTTGCGTTTTTGCCAGGGTAGCGTGGTGCGCAGCTGCGGCACCATGCGGATGAAGCGCTGGCCGCGCTGGCAGCGGATCAGCTTGACCACCGGACCGATGGACCAGGTGGCGGCGGGGGGTTCGCTGATGCGATCGGCCAGCTGGACGCGCAGTCCGACTTTTTCCGGGTTGGCACGCTCGTGGATCGTCAGGTGGACATTGCCGTGGGTGCCTACGGGCAGGTCGAAGCCCAGGCCATTGCGAAGCTGCGACGGGAACGGCCCGGCCTTTGCCGGCAGGCAGAAGGCGGTGGTCAGCAGCAGTGTGAGCGCGCGGCAAATGGGGTGCATCTCCTCCTCCTCGCTTTCGCAGTTCACAGCAGAGTTGAAGCTGCGGACGATTCAAGCAGGGGCGGCGTCAGCTAAATGTCAAAACGGCCGGGTCAACGCGGGGGTGGGTCGCCAATCAGGGGCTGCAAGGCAGCGCGGACCTGCTGTTCGCTGAGGTCTTCGAGTTCCACGGTTTTGTCCGGGCTGGTGGCGCCGCGAATGACCCGGATGCGCGAAGGTGCGGTGCCCAGTGTTTTGGCCAGCAACTTGAGAATGGCCTTGTTCGCCTTGCCTTTCTCCGGGGCGGTGGTGATGCTGATTTTCAACGCGTCGCCATGCCAGCCCTGAATCGCGTCGCGGCTTGCGCGGGCACTGATGCGCAAGCTCAGCTGGCAACTCACCGGAACAGTTCGGTGTTCCCGCCGATGGCGGCGGTATTGATGCAAATCGTGCGCTCGTTGGCGAAGCGGGGCAGGTAATGCGGGCCGCCGGCCTTGGGGCCGGTGCCGGAGAGTCCGCTGCCGCCAAAGGGTTGTACCCCGACGACTGCACCGATGGTGCTGCGATTCACATAGACATTCCCGGCCAGGGTTTGGGTGACCAGCTGCTGCTGCCGGGTCTCCAGCCGCGAATGCACGCCAAAAGTGAGTCCGAAGCCGGTGGCTTTCAGGTCGGCAAGCGCGGCAGGGAGTGTGGTGCTGTTCCAGCGCAGCACGTGCAGGATGGGTCCGAAAACTTCGCCCTCAAGCTGGTTGATGCTTGCGATCTCGTAGATGCGGGGCGCAAAAAAGTACCCGTGTTCCGGGCCCTTGTCGCCGATGGCGATCAGCTGTGCTTCCTGGTCCATGCGCGCGGCATGGGTTTCGAGTCGCTGCCGCGCTGTCTCGTCGATGACCGGGCCGATGTCGGTGGCCAGTTCCCACGGCAGGCCCAGTTGCCGTTCGTTCAGGGCTTCGCCGAGCATCGGCAGCAGGGTATCGGCAATGGTGTCCTGCACCAGCAGAATGCGGGCGGCCGAGCAGCGTTGCCCGGCCGAACCGAAGGCCGAGTCGAGGATGTCGTCGCAGGCCTGTTCCAGAAGCGCGGTGGAATCCACCAGCATGGCGTTCTGGCCGCCGGTTTCTGCAATCAGCGGAACAATGGCGCCGTCACGCGCAGCCAGTGTGCGCTGGATGCGCTTGGCGGTTGCCGTCGAGCCGGTAAAGGCGACCCCGGCAATGCGTTCGTCCGCAACCAGCGGCTCGGCCACATCCAGACCGCTGCCGGGCAGCACATGCAGGGCGGCGGCCGGAAGCCCGGCAGCCTGGAACAGTTCTGCCACCCGGCACGCAATCAGCGGTGTCTGATCGGCAGGCTTGGCGATGACCGTGTTGCCCGCGGCAAGGGCTGCGGCGATCTGGCCGGTGAAGATGGCCAGCGGAAAATTCCACGGTGAAATGCACAGGAACACCCCGCGGCCTTCCAGCTGGAGCGTGTTCGATTCGCCGGTAGGCCCCGGCAGGGGAACCGCTGTCGTGAAAAGCTGGCGTGCCTGCTCGGCGTAATAACGGCAGAAATCGATCGCTTCGCGCCATTCGGAAATCGCATCCGGGAGGGTCCGGCCCGCTTCCAGGCCGATCAGGGCGAGCAGTTCGTCGCGCTGCGATTCCAGGGCTGCGGCCATGTTTTCGAGGACGCGCGCCCGCTCTTCGCCGCCGCGGGCATTCCAGGCCGGCTGCGCGGCCGTGGCCTGTTTCACCGCTTCGGCGATATCTTCCGGGCGGCTGCTGCGGATCTCGCCGGTCAGCGTGCGGGTGTCGGCCGGGGAATACAGCGGGGTGGGGGCGCTGCCGCGAATTTCGCCACCCACCAATGCGCCGGCCAGCCGGGGCTGTTCGCGTTCCCGGGTCAGGGATTGGTATAGCGCGGCCACAGTCTGGCGGTCCGTCAGGTCGAAGCCGGCCGAGTTCTGGCGGCCGGCCCCGTGGGCGTCACGGTAGAGGTCGGGCGGAGCCGGCAGGGCCGGGGCGGCAGGAGTCTGCAACTGCTCGGAGACTTCCAGCAGCGGGTCGGCGACGACGGTTTCGACCGGCAGGGTGTCGTTCAGGAAGCGGTGCACGAAACTGCTGTTGGCGCCATTTTCCAGCAGCCGCCGGACCAGGTAGGGCAGCAGGTCCTGATGGGCGCCAACCGGGGCATAGACGCGTACCGGGGCATTGCCGATCAGTGTTTTTCTGGCGGCCCGGTACAGCAGTTCGCCCATGCCATGCAGCCGCTGGAACTCGAAAGCGCGTCCCTGGGCCATGCGGTAGACCGCTGCGATGGTATGCGCATTGTGGGTCGCAAACTGCGGGTAAAACACATCCCCGCCTGCGAACAGGGCCTGGGCGCAGCGCAGGTACGCCAGGTCGGTAGCTGCCTTGCGGGTGAACACCGGGTAATCCGGGTGCCCTTCCACCTGGCTGTGCTTGATTTCGGTATCCCAGTAAGCCCCTTTCACCAGCCGGACCGGGAATTGCCGTTCGGAGCTGCGCGCCAGTTCCTGCAGCCAGTGAATGACCCCCAGACTGCGCTTCTGGTAGGCCTGTACGGCCAGGCCCAGGCCATTCCAGTCGCGCAGGCGGGGGTGGTGGGCCAGCTTTTCGATGATCTGCAGGGAGATTTCAAGCCGGTCGGCCTCTTCGGCATCAATGGTCAATGGCAGCCCGGCCGCACGTGCGCGCTCGGCCAGATCGAGCACGCGGGGCAGCAGCTCATCCATGACACGGCGGGATTGCGCGAATGCGTAGCGCGGATGCAGTGCGGACAGCTTGATCGAGATGGAGCTGCGCTCGCGCAGGGCCGGGCTGTCGTATGCCACGGCCTCACCGAGGCGCGCAATCGCGTTGGCATACAGATCGAAGTAGCGTTGCGCCGCCGAGGCGGTACGCGCCCCTTCGCCCAGCATGTCGAAGGAGTAAAGGCGATCCGCGGGGACCTGGTTGCGCCGCTTGCGCAGTGCCTCGTCGATGCTGCGCCCGAAGACGAACTGGCCACCCATGATCGCCATGGCCTGCTTGACGGCGCCGCGAATCGCGCTTTCGCTGGAGCGTGCGACCAGCCGGGCCAGCCAGCGGTCCGGATCTTTGCGGACGGCAGAGTCCAGCTCCAGCACCCGGCCGGTCAGCATCAGGCCCCAGACCCCGGCGTTGACGAAGAGCTTGTCGGAATGGCCGCGATGGCTTTTCCAGTCGCCGGCGAGGATTTTCTCGGCGATGAGGGCGTCCTGCGTGCCCGCATCCGGGATGCGCAGCAGCGACTCGGCCAGGCACATCAGCGTGATGCCCTCCTGATTCGACAGGCCAAACTCGTTCAGGAAGGCGTCGAGCGTCCCCTGGCGTGACTTTTGCTGACGGGAGGCCGATACAATGGCGGCGGCTTCGGCCGTCGCGGTTTCAGGCGGGTAGCCGCTCTCGCGCAGTGCAGCGATGAACTCGCGCAACAGCGCGGTTTCATCGGCGTATTTGGTCTGCTGCAGCGCGGCGGAAATCAGGTCCAGTCTTTGATGGCGCGTCATGGTGGCGAGTGATCACGGTTTTCCAGGCCGGATGATCCTCCAAAGTCGCTGTGGACGAAAGAACGCGCCCTGGTCGGGGCCTGTTCTCCCGGGTTTCACCATTCATCACTTAAGGAGTCTGAACATGCAGGGCGCACTGGAATTGATGTTTGTTGGCGCAGGTGCTGCTGGCAGCGACGGCCTGGGCAATGCCTGCGCGGCACTGTTGCGCGGCGGCGTGCCGGTTCTGGGCATCGATTACGGATTTTCCGCCCATGCCGCCTGGAAAAAGAACTTTGCCGCACTTCCGCCGGCCCTGTTCATCACCCACGCCCACCTGGACCACGTTGGCGGGCTGGAAGCGCTGTTCTACGAACTGGCGGTCGGGCCGCAGCGGGGGGAATTGCCGCTGGTGCGTCTTTACTGCGCGGCAGGACTGGTTCCGGTCTTGCAGCAGCGTCTTGCAGCGCTGCCCTCGATGCTTGCCGAAGGCGGCATGAATTTCTGGGATGTGTTTCAGCTGGTGCCGGTTGGCGACAGTTTCTGGCACGCCGGCATGCGCTTCCGTGCGTTCCCGAATCGGCACCACGAGCCCGGACAGTCCTTTGGTCTGGCCTTGCCGGGGCAGTTCTTCTATTCCGGGGATACGCGACCGGTCCCGGAGTGGGTGGGGGCACTGGCGTCCCAGGGGGAGCCTCTTTTCCATGATGTGTCGATTGCGGCGAATCCGTCGCATACCGGGCTGGATGACCTGGCACGGGAATACACGCCGGCACAGCGGGGGCGGATGATTGCCTACCACCTCGACTCCGAGGGTTCGTGCCGTCAGGTGGAGGCTGCGGGGCTGCGGGTGGCCCGGCCGGGGGATGTCTTTGCGCTGGGCGGCGGAGACCCCCTGCGGCAGGCGGGTCAGCCCGCCGCGGGAACGGCGAGCCGTCCGGCCTCCGGATAAGATGGCGCGCAGAAGATTCGGCTGCTGGCCGCGTCGGACACGAATTCAACAAGGTTGTTAGCGAATGTGTGGAATTGTTGCGGCGCTGGGCCAGCGCAATGTGGTGCCGATCCTGCTGGAGGGCCTGCGTCGCCTCGAGTACCGGGGCTACGATTCGGCGGGTTATGCGCTGCAAGATGCAGCGGGAATCGTGCCGGTGCGTGCCGTCGGCAAGGTGGTGGAACTGGAGAAAGCCGCGCAGGCCTGTGGCCGGGAAGGCTTTTCCGGCATTGCGCACACCCGCTGGGCAACCCACGGGGAGGTTTCCGAGGCCAATGCGCATCCGCAGGTCGCCTCTGACCGCATCGCGGTGGTCCACAACGGCATCATCGAGAATTTCGAAAGCCTGCGTGCCGAGTTGACGGCGGGCGGCGCCCGCTTTACTTCCGAGACCGATACCGAAGTCATCGCTCATCTGGTGGCACGGCACTATGCCGAGCTGGCGGACCTGCGCGCAGCCGTCACAGCGACGGTGAAGCAACTCAAGGGCGCTTATGCGATTGCCGTGATTGCACGGGATGAGCCGGAAAGACTGATTTGCGCCCGCATGGGCAGCCCGCTGGTCATCGGCATTGGTGTCGGTGAGACTTTTGCCGCCTCCGACGCCCAGGCCTTGCTGCCGGTAACGCAGCGCTTTGTCTATCTACACGAAGGTGATATCGCCGATCTGCGCGCCGGAAGCTACCAGGTGATCGACCGTGACGGCGTCGAAGTGGTGCGCGAGGAAAAGGAACTGGCCCGGGGCGCCGACGCTGCCGACAAGGGCGACTTCCGGCACTACATGCTCAAGGAAATCTACGAGCAGCCCAGTGCGCTGGTGGACACCATGCACGGTCGCCTGACGCGTGACGCCTTGCTGCCGGAGAGCCTTGGGCCTGCGGCGGTGGCATTGCTGGCGCAGGTCGAAAACGTGCACATCGTCGCCTGTGGGACCAGTTACCACGCTGGCATGGTGGGCCGCTACTGGCTGGAGAAGCTGGCAGGCCTGCCGGTGAATGTGGAACTGGCCAGCGAGTTTCGTTATCGCGAGCCGGTGGTGCCGGAGCGCACGCTGTTCATCACGCTGTCCCAGTCTGGCGAAACGGCAGATACGCTGGCAGCGCTGCGCTACGCCAAAGACGCGGGCTACCTGGCTTCACTCACCATCTGCAACAGCGCGCAGTCTTCCATGGTTCACGAAAGTGACCTGGTGATGCTGACCCGCGCCGGTGCGGAAATTGGCGTGGCCAGCACCAAGGCCTTCACCACGCAATTGCTGTCCATGATTCTGGTTGCGGGTTATCTGGCCCGCATCCGGCAACGGTTGTCGGCTACCGCCGAGAAGCAGTTGTGCGAGGACATCCAGATGATTCCCGGGCTGGTGGAAGGCGCGCTGCAAATGGATGCGGACCTTGCCACGCTGGCCGAAGAGTTCGTGGACAAGCACCACTGCCTGTTTCTCGGGCGCGGGGATCAGTACCCGATTGCCCTGGAGGGTGCGCTCAAACTGAAGGAAATCAGCTACATCCACGCCGAAGCCTATGCCGCCGGTGAACTCAAGCATGGGCCGCTGGCGTTGATCGATGAGGAAATGCCGGTGATCGCCGTTGCGCCGGGCAATGAACTGGCAGACAAGCTGAAGGCGAACCTGCAGGTCGTGCGGGCGCGCGGCGGACGGCTCTATGTCTTTGCGGACGATGCGGCCCGGATTGAGGGCGATGAGGGTGTGCGCGTGGTGTCGATGGCGCATTGCCCTGCGCCGATGGCGCCAATTCTGTACACGATTCCCTTGCAGCTACTCGCGTATCATGTGGCAGTGCTCAAGGGCACGGATGTGGACCAGCCGCGAAACCTTGCCAAGTCGGTCACGGTGGAGTGACTTGTGCGTCGTCTGCTTTTGACTTGCTTTAGGAATGCGTGCTAAAACCACGAAATATATGAGAATTTCGCTGGACGTCTCATGTTCAACCTGCTCCTGAAACCATCTTTTTGGCTTGATACACAGGACGGGAATGATGCCTGATCCGGTGAGGGGAACCCCAAAAATGAAAATTAGCCTGCGCCACGTGGCGCTTTTTGGCCTTGTTGTCAGTCTCTCTGCCTGTAGCGGCGGAGGCGGTGGTGGCGGAAATAACGAGCCGCAGCCACCCGATCCGGACAACATTCCGCCGGTGGTTTCGGCCGGTGCAGACCGCACCGTGAACAGCGGCGCGGTCATTCAGCTTGAAGGCTCCGCTTCCGATTCTGATGGTTCCATCGTCGATGTCGAGTGGGTGCAGGCCAGTGGGGTGACGGTCGTGCTGCAGCAGTCCGATACGCTGACGCCCAGTTTTGAAGCGCCGGTGGTCAACCAGGGGCAGCAAGTCCTGGTATTCACACTGACCGCGACGGACAACGGCAATGCTACGGCCAGCGACTCGGTCTCGATCACGCTCACTGCACCGGTCAGCGGGGCGGCACCGGTGATTCAGCAGCCGATTGCCACGCAGCGGGCCAATGCCGAGGATACGGTGACCCTCACGGCAACCGCCACGGATGACGACGGGGAAATCTCGGCCTACAACTGGACATTCACCGGGTCGGACCCGGAAATGACGCCAGCACTGACGATTGACATCGATAACAACAACGATGCCGATCCGGCCGCAGCCTTCAATGCGCCCAACGTTGACGTGCCGACCCGCCTGTTCTTCGAACTGGAGGTCGAGGACAATGGCGACCCGGTGAATACGGCGACTGCGACGACCAGCGTGCTGGTCTACCCGCTGCCAAAGGCTGCCGCGGCTGCGCAACTGTATGTCTCTGACGGTGCAGCGCTGATTTCACGATTCAATTCCACGGCCGCCGCTCCGACCGAGTTCGCCACCGATGCGTCTTTCGGTCGCTTCGATCCGGGTGCTGCGACGCTCACCATTGACGGGCCTTTTGCCTTGACGGTGGATGGGCGGCTGATTCAGTCCGACAATGAAGAAGGCAACCCGATACAGGAAGTCTGTGCTTTCCCCCGCCGTGCCGGAAACGGCCAGTACAGCACCGACCGTGACCGTGGTTATTCCAACACCGACACCGACTCTGTGGAGAACTACGGGGGCATCGCGGTCGTGCACGGCAAGGGCTACACGATTGTCATCGATACCTTTGCCGGTGATGGCTCTGCGGATGCCCGGGCGCTCCATGTCTACGGTTCGGCCGTCTCAGGGGATGTCCAGCTGGTGGCGGATATTCCCCTGGGATCCAACGGGCGCGACCTGCTGTATGACGAAAGCGACGATCGCCTGTTCGTCAGCCTGGATAATGCCCGCATTGCGGTGTTCAACGACTTCATCGCGGAAGTTGAGGCTGCGCGCAACGCGGTGGCTGACGATACCGCCGCAGCGGGCGGGAGCATTCCGGTTGACGCACTGATCGCGGTGCGGGGCTTCCAGACGCCCTCCGAGCATGATTTCCGCGGGCTGGCTTATCACCGGGAAAGTGATCGTCTGATCGTCTCCGACATTGGTTATCTGACCTCTGCCGAGCACCCGGAAGGTGTCAGCGATGGCGCCATCATCATTCTCAGTGATGCCACCGAAGCGGCCCGGAGCGGGTTCGGGGCACTTGTCGATGCGGATGCGGTGATCACCGGGGTTGCCGGGACGGCACAGCTGGGTGATCCGACCGATATCGCGCTGAATGGTCGTGATCTGATCGTGGCGGACAAGGCCAACGGCAGGGTCTACGTCTATGACAACATCTTCGGCGGGTTCGGTGCGCGCAGCCCGGCACCGGCAGATGACCCGCTGGCCGTTGTCGGCGCAACCTATCTGGCGGTTCGCCCCCTGGATACGCCGAATCGTCCGCACGTCAATGACCTGGCGTCGACCACGGGCGCCACGGTGAACCAGATTCTGGCCTTGCGGCAGACGGATGATGGTGGGCAGGACATTGCAGAGGTGCTCCGCCTGCAGGCGGATCTGGCGATGAACATCGGTTCGCTGCCGCGTCTGTTCTTCAATCTGGCCGGTGGCGACAGCGTTCGGGGCATGGGGATGTCGGTCAATGGTGACCTCTACGTTGCCAGCTTCACCCCGGATTCAGACCTCATTCCGATTCTGGTTCCTGGTGACCCCGCAACGACTGTTCAGGTACTGAACAGCGCGGCTACCAACCGTCTGGCCATTGGTGGCCCGACCGTGACCGCTCTGCGGGACCGTGCATTCACGCTGTCCGGTGCCGAGCAGGCGACATCATCGCTGGTGATTGATGAGTTCGGTGTGCTGCTGGTAACCGATGGTGGCGATGCGCCCGGAATTACCGTGCATACCGTGTGTGGTGATGGCGCTCTGCTGGGCGGCAAGATCCAGACCAATGACAGTGGCGGTAATGCCAAGACGCCGACGGATGTCGACTACGATGGCGAGCGCGGTGATCTGTACCTGAGCTTCGCGGACGGGTCCATCGGCATCTACCGCGCCTTCAATCGTTATCTCGAGTCGCTGATTGCCAACCCGGATACCCCCAACACGCCGAACACGCTGCTGGTGGTGACGCCGCAGGTGGTGGATGTGACGGGGAACCGTGTCAATGCAGCCGCTGACTACCAGGCCATTGAATACCTGTCGGGTCTGGATCAGATCGCACTGCTGACGCAGGGATCCGACAGCGATACCTCCGATGGCAAGTTGCTCATCATCGGGCGTACGCCCGGTTTCCAGGCGTCCGGTCTGTTCGGAGGCAGTGTCGATGTCGATGTCGATATTTCCGGTCCGAATACGGGTCTGGGAAATCCGGTGGACCTGGCGTTCGATGGCGTCAACCTGTTCGTCGCCGAGAAGGGCAATGGGCTGGTTCTGCGTTTCGACAATGCCTCCACGCTGAGCACCGGGGATGTATCGCCGACCTCAAACACCTCGCTGACCGGTGTTGAGGAACTGCTGATGCTGCCGGACTACGTGGCCGGTAACCCGGATGAACGCAGCGAATGAATCGCTGAAGAAAAAGCAAAAAGCC
>JBFHON010000072.1:0-10682 GCA_041593295.1 Oceanococcaceae bacterium
CAATGAGTCCAGCTTGGGGTTCGCGCTGGTGCCGTCTCGACCGTAAACCAGAGCCGCCGAACGCCCGGTGACAACATGGTTTTTTTCAGCCTTGCGCACGAGATCGACTACAGGCTCGTGTTCATCCTCGGCAACAAAAACGATTTCGCAGTCGACGTCATTGACGGCAAAGACGCTTTCAACCGCTGTCGCCTCTTCCCTGTCCAGGCCGGAAAGCAAAACCACAATGGAAACCGGCTCTGTCAGTGCTGGATCGAGGGATGCGCGTCGTTGCCGCTGCTGAAACACCAACGCAAGCGTGACTGACAGCCCCCAGACAAAAAGCTGGCCACAGACGAATACTGCTAAGACATGCTGCAGCAAACCCACGCTCCATTGCCGGTTTCAAAATGCGAAGTCATGTAGCGCCTGGCGCCATGCTGTCAGGGACTGCCGGGCTGCGTGCCATTGTCCGCGACGGTTCGCTCGATCACGTCCGCCAGATCCTGCAGCGTCGTTACTTTGGCCAACTCTTCGTCCGGCAAGCGGACGCCGAGCTGACTTTCGAAAAAACCGATGACCTCGAACATCGCAATCGAATCCAGCCCCAGTCCGGCGATGGGCTGGGTTAAATCCAGATCGGCAATATCGATTTCACCGAACTCGCGCGCTGCCGTTTTGAACAGCTCATCAAACTCTACTGTTGTACTCATGGGTCCCTGTGATTGTGTAACGGGCTCGGCTCGCCGGGAGCTTATCAGTCCGGCCTGCGGCGCAACCCGTCTCGGCGCATTCGGTGCCGAAGGCGTGACCACATCGATTGCAGCACATGCCGCGTCAGGATAAGCAACTGACCCCGCTGACCCGGAGTTCGCACGCCCTCACGGCCCAATACGCCTTCCAGATAGTGCTTGCGCGTGCGCTGCCTCTGCAATTTTCCGCTGGACGTCTTTGGCAATTGCCCTGCAGCCAGGAGTACGACATCTACCGGATTCAGTCTGAGATTCTCCCGTACCCGCTGCCGGATCTGCTCGGCGAGATCCGGAACGTCACGGCGGGTCTGGCGCTCAGCGACGATGACGAGTTCTTCCGTGTTGTTCCCCGGTCGCGAAAAAGCAATGACGCCTCCCTTGCGCACACCATCGACGTCATTGACCTCCCACTCGATGAGCTGTGGATCGTAATTGCGTCCATTGAGAATAATGAGATCCTTCTGTCGCCCCGTGACGTACAGCTCGCCATCCGCCAGATAGCCTAAATCCCCCGTACGCAGGCCCTGCGAGGTGAAAGTGTCTGTGCCATTTTTGCGGTAGTAACCCGGCGCCACGCTCGGTCCATCGAAGATGATTTCGCCGATTTGGCGCTCCGGCAGATCGCGGAAGTGCGCATCCACAATGCGCAGACGATGGTCGGGCAGCACGTGCCCGCAGGACACGATCTCCAGCGCACTATCGGTTCGGGCCACCGCCGGTACAGCACGCGCGGCGTCGTGATAGGGGTCAGCCTGAATCCAGTCGGTCTTCATCCCCGAACCCAGTGGCCGGAAGCTCATCGCCAGTGTGGCCTCCGCCATGCCGTAGCAGGGCATCAGCGCGCCAGGATCAAGTCCCGCCGGGGCGAAATGTTCCAGAAAGCGGCGCAGGGTTCCCGGGTGGTTGGGCTCGGCGCCGCAGCCCAGTATTTTGAGGCAGGACAGATCCAGTTGTGCCACCCGCTCCGGAGGCGTGCGTCGCACTGCCAATGCGAAAGCGAAGTTCGGGGCGAAGCTCACCGTGCCGCGGTGCGCGCTGACGGTTTCAAGCCAGATCGCCGGGTTCTTGAGAAACGACAAGGTCGAGATGAACGTGACCGGCCCACGGCCCATGTACCACAATGGTGTCAGCATGAAACCGATCAGGCCCATGTCGTGATAGGTCGGCAACCAGGAAACGGCACTGTCCTGCTCGGGCACCAGACGCAGCCCGTCACGCCCGATGGCCGTCATGTTGGCCAGTAGACTGCGGTGACTGACGATCACTCCCTTGGGTGCAGCGGTACTTCCCGAGGTGAACTGCAAAAAGGCCGTATCGTCCAGTTCGACATGGCTGATATCCAGCGGCATGAAATTGTCGAGTGCCGTGAAGTCTTCCGTGCACAGCAAGGTCTGCAGAGTCGGTACGCGATCCAGCAATGACCACAACACCGGCTGAACCTGCCGGGTGGTGATCAGGGCGACCGCCCCGGCGGTATCAAGAATCCGCTTGGCGCCGTCGCGATAGGCATCCAGTTTGCCCATACTCAATGGCGGGAACATCGGCACCGGGATCACACCCAGCTGCAGGGCGCCCAGGAAGGTCACCAGGAATGCATAATTGTCCGGGACCACAAAACCGACGCGATCGCCCTTGCGCAGACCCGCCTGCTGCAACTGCACCGCGCGCTCATCAATGGCCCGCGCTAACGTTGCGGCCTTGACCTTATGCTCGCCGTCGCTCTCGACAAAACGATAATCCACGTCGTAGCCAGCGCCATCACGTATCGCCTGCGGTAGCAGCGGCCCTGCCCGCGTGTGGGTCTGGTGGGGGTCGTTCCGGTCAATTGAACGGGTGGCGTCAGCAGTCATGTTGCGATCAAGCATCCAGGCGCCGCTCATAAATTCGGTAGGTCTTGTAGATGCGGCCACCCAGCTTTTCCAGGGCACCACGCATGCGGTAGTTGTCTTCGAGAATCAGGCTGCCCTCGGCGCCCGTAAAACCCTGCTTGCGTCCCTCTTCCCAGGTCTGCAAATACAGGGGTACGCCCAATGGCAAGTGCTGGAATTTACGCTGTACGCCCAACATCCATATACGCATCGCGTTGATTTTTTTTCGTCCCGTAAGCAAGTGATACCAGCCGAATGGAAGCACCCTTCCATTCATGCTTTTCACCACCTGATTCCAGTCCGGCATGGATAGCGAAAATGCAGCCGGTTCGTCGTGTACGAAAGCAAACCAGATCAGCTTCTCTTCAATCAGCGGTTTGACCCCGTCGGCAATCTGCTTGACTTCCTCGCGCGTCACCTTGGAATGGCTCCACTGCTCAGACCAGGCGTCGTTGTAAATTTCGTAGATGAGATCAAGTTCCTCATCCCAGTTCTTTTTGTCAAAAGGTCGCAGGGTGACCTCGGTATTGCGTGCCAGAAATCGCTCACCCACCGAAGCCATGTAGGCCGATGGCCCGGCCTGATCAAACCAGTAGGCGTACCAATCCTTGGCCTTGGTAAATCCGGCGGCGTGGTAGAGCCTGTCGTAATAGGGCTGATTGGTCGGGTTGGCGATGCAGGGGTCAGAGTCGAAGCCTGCAACCAGCGCGCCGAATTCATGATTGGCATTGAAGTTGAACGGACCGCGTGCCACGCGCATACCCTGTTCCCGCAGCCACGAGCAGGCGGCTTCTGCCAGGGCTGTGGCCACGGTTTCGTCGTCGATGAACTCGAAAAAGCCGATGAAGCCAACGCCCGGTTCCTCGTCCTGAATGCTCTCGTCGATATGGGCACTGATCGTGCCGACACACTCGGTGTCGCGCCAGGCCATGAAGCATCGGACGCGGCCATGTTTGAAGAACGGGTTCTTGGCCGGATTGAAAAACTGCTTGCGTTCGAAAATCAACGGCGGCACCCAGTGCGGATCCACCCCGCAAATCGGCCACCAGGCTTTGATGAACTTCCCCGCATCCCGGGGCAATTCAATGGCCTGAACCCTGAGTGAGGGCGCTGCGTTGCTCATTCTGAAACTCTCTTCCTACGGGCTGGGTTGCACCCCGGCATGGAGTTAACGATATTCCCCAACAGTCAGTACGGGGATCCTCTCCGGTTCACGGCGAGCATATCGGTGAGTTGGGTGCAGCGCGTCATGTCCTCAAACTCACGTAACCACAGGCTCGCGTGTTCGCACTCTCGATATTCGTCATAGCAAGGGCCACCCAGCGTATAGTGGACCATGGAAATGTCACCCTCACAATCACGAACGTCGGCAAGATAATTCCAGCGTAATGGAATATCACCAATCTGCCGTTCAGTTTCCAGCCATTTGAATTGATGCAGCTCGAGACCGTTTGCTGAATTGACATATTCAGGCGTCAGCGCCGTGCACCGGGAATTATTGAATAGCACGCAGCTGGACCAGTTCTTTTTTTCATAGCTGGTCTGACTCTTGCCCAGAAACTTCTTGTTTCCTGTCGCAATATGGCGGTGCTTGGTGCACATTACCGAATAACGATCATCACGCAATGCCCAGAGCTTCGCGATGTCATCCAGCATCAGCATATCGTTGTCGATGAAAAGCGACCAGCCCTGGTAATTTGACAGATAGGGAACGAGAAACCGGGAAAAGGAGAACTCCGTCGCAGCGAGAGGCTCCGGGCTTCGTTGGTAAATGCCACGGAGTTGCGACAGCATGATCGGCGTTATGTGTACCGGCACACTGGAGCGTTTCTGGATGCTGTGTTGCAGCACGTTGTACAGCACCGGTGCCTTTGAGTCGTAACCGATAAACACTCTTACCATTCGGGAACCAGCAAACACCATCGTTGCATGCGCCTGCAGGATGGTAATCGAGGGGAGCAAATCATGTCGTGCATCTCTTTCCCGGTCGGTCATGCTGTGGCCCTGTGCCCGCAAGCGCCACAGCCATTCGCTCGACTCGGTACTGACCTGACAGCAGCCGGATACCATCGTAGAGCTACCGCCCGGTGGACCAACGAGTCCGTCTTCTGCCGTGTCTCCACCCGCAAAGCCAGGCGCGCCCGTCCATTACGGACGGCGCGCGCTCAACTCCTGTTTATATCAGGTGCCGCCATCTGTGCCGCCAGCGGATCCACCGGTGCCACCGGTACCGCCGGTACCAGTTCCCGTTGGTGATACCGTGGGCGGAGGCGTCGCCGCTGGCGTCGCAGTAACCGGCGCCGTAGGCGTTGCAACCGGCGTAGGTGAAGCCGTTACCGACGGCGTTGGCGTGAAAGTCGGCGTAGGCGCAACCGTTACGGGTGGTGTAGGCGTTGCCGTTACGGGTGGCGTAGGCGTTGCCGTCGGCGCAGCCGTTGCGGACGGGGTAGGCGCTGCCTCTGGCGTAGGCGTTGCCTCTGGCGTAGCCGTCACTGTCGGGGTGGGCGCAGCTGTGGGCGTAGGCGTCGCGGATGGTGAAGGAGCCGCTTCGGTTGAGCCCTGGGCAATTGCCGAACAGGTAAAGCCGACAGTGGGGTGCTCAAAGTGGACCGTCAAGTTAACCGCCTCATCTGCACTGCCCCAGGAAAAGTCGACCTGAGTGCCGACAGAGATTTGTCCCGTGCTGCCCTCATTCGATTTATTGTACTTCATCGTGGATTCAACGAGGCTGCCCGTTGAGTCTGCGTGTGTGAAGGTGCACTCGAGCACCTGCTCATCTCTTCCATACGCAGCAAACGCTTCCGCACGAGCGGCCGCGTTCATTTCCACGTTCATTACGTAGTTCTGCGTGCTCCACTGCTCAAAAAAAACGCCGCCATTATTGACATCGATCGCTTTGCTGGTGCCGCTTTGAGTAGCCTTCAGCTGCGTTTCGAAAGTCGCCACCCGGAAGTAATTTTGCAGCCGCCCGTCGGATCGCAGCTGGGGAACAGGGCTGGGGAACGCGTTCTGGGAAGCGTCCGAGGCATCGAAGCCGGCCAGCTCGACTGCCACCGACGTGGTATCGACCGGGTTTCCGTCAACGTCAACAAACCGGGTCCCCTGAGGGATGGTGGCCGCGATGAAGTTCTGACCACTTCCCTCGGCCGAAGCGGTCACGGTCAGATCGGCGACCGTCAGGTCCCCGGTCGCCGTCGCGAAAACCGGTGGAAACTCCACGCCTGTCAAGGTGGACTTGGTATCCGAGCAGGATGCCAAGAGTACAAGGCTGGCAGCAACCAGAGCTGCGGGTAATTGAGTCTTCAAAACGGGGCCTCGCAGCTCGATTGTTCGGGGGAAATTTCCCGTGTCATGCTAGCAGGGTGTGAGAGTCGGAAGCAAACAGGCTTGGCTTCACCGGAGGCGCAACAGCGGCAGCATATTCGCCCACTCCCTGATACTCGCCGCCCGTCACGCCAGGGTGATGAGAACGCCAGGCAGGCGTTTCCCGTCAGGGGCGCTCGGCATTAGTGAATGGGAAACGCAAGTCATCGACTCTTGCCATCGGCGTAGACGCCTGCTTCATCCGGCACTCTGGAGCTCTCGGAGTGTTGCCTCGAGATATTCGCGTCCATGTCGCAGATCAGGTTCAAGGTAGTTCGACTCCGCCCACTCATTCCACGATTTGATGAAAACCACTGACTTGTCGAGGCTTCGGTCATCAACGATGGTCAAGGCGTCGCGAAGGTGACTGGCATACAACTGCGGGCTGGAATTGTGCAATACCACGCCATTCGTTCCTGCTCGCGGCGTGTTATCCCACCCCGGAATCACACAGGGGTAATAGTCACCGTGATGCCGTTCCCGGTAAAAGGCGTTGTTTGCATAATCACGATACTCGTAAACAGCGGGCGCCGGATGCCGGCTTGCAATAGCGCGCAGGGCGTTTGAGCGCTGCCGTATTCCACGCAAGGTCAGCACTCCCAGTGGCGGGTTGGACGTATATCCGTCGTAAGTCCCTTCGGGTCCTGGGCGTTCCCATGGGGAGTCGGTGATAGCGATAAAAAAGAAATCCGGCGCCCCTTCCCAAGCGGCAAGGCTCCGCCATGTTTCGGTGAACAACTCCGGGCTCTGGAGCTCTGCCGGCCTGTAAATACAGAAAACGTTCGCGCCATTTATCTTGATGTACCTTTCATCCATGAAAGCCGGCAGCAAGGCATAAAAGTGATTCTTGACATCCTGCAGGCCGGGATAGGTTTGCTCCATGAGCGTACGGTCCGGGCAGCCATGCCAGATTCCTGACCAGGTCTGGTTTGCCCAGGCGAGGCAGAACGGAAAGTCCGGTGAACCCGAAGTCACCACCGCATTGAAGGGGGCTTCAAGCAATCTCCTGCCCCCGCCAAACCAGTAATGCCAGTAGCAAAAGCCCTCGATGCCATAAGCCCGAGCCAGGTCCGCTTGTGCTTCACGCACCTCCGGCAAGCGCAGATCGTAGTAGCCCAGATCTGCAGGGATATCCGGTTTCTGGTGGCCACGAAAAAGCGGTCGTGCTTTTGCCGTGTTGGTCCACTCGGTGAAACCCCTGCCCCACCACCGGTCATTCTCAGGAATGGGGTGGAACTGAGGCAGGTACTTTGCAATAAGACGCGCTTTATACATTGGGGTGATGCACGGGCAGCCGGCACACCAGTCCCAGCTACCTGAACGACGGATGCCCGGGTTTTTGAATGCACACACTGTATCCGGCTTGTGCCTTGACTGCGCGGCGCACGCATGGTCCACCAGTTCCACGGTCGCGTGCTACGATCCGGATGCTGCATCCCCCTTTTACCGCGGCCCGCGCGGAAACTCTGCGCATGTCCCAATCTTCCATGATCCTGGACCCCAAAATCCGGAGAGTCGTCCAGCATTACTGGAAGGTCGCCGGAGTACGTGTCCGGCACCTGGCGATCCCCCTGGTTTTGACCCTGGTGGCCGCCGGGTTTGAGGGCGTTTCCTATTCCCTCCTGATTCCTCTCACCCAGGCTCTGTCTGAAAACAGCTTCGAGTTTCTCGATAGCTCGGCGGTGTTTGGCTGGATCATCAAGCTGCTGCCGTCGTCCGCACTGGCTTCGCCGCTCAAGGATGGCTACATCGCACTACTGATTCTCGCCCTTGCGATCGCCGCACGGTCGGGAAAGCTTTTGACCCAGTACTTTCATGCGGTGTACGGGAACCATCGAGACGAGCTGTATTTCACACGCGTACAGGAGAGTACGTTTTCGCGAATACTGGGTTTCGGGCTTCAATTTTTCAATCGCCGAAGTCTCGGCCAACTGAGCACCGAGCTTGGTTGGTCCCGGAGCGTTGTCTCCCTGCTGACCATTACAGAACAGCTTGTTCGCGACCTCGTCAGCATGCTGGCAAAGGCCGTCGTCATGGTGGTTCTATCCGTCCCGCTCTTTATTACGGTGGCCGTCGTGTTCCCCATCGTTCTGAAGATCATGGAACGGCTTTCGTCCAGGATCGAGAAATTGTCTCGCGAAGGCGCCAAGGTCGAGATCCGGACCCGGAGTGCGGTCCTCGACCTCCTTGCGACCGTTCCGCTGGTCAAGGCACTGAGCCAGGAACGGCAGGCCACCAGGGCATACCGGGGGATTCTGGACGAGGCACAGGACGTAAGCGTTCGCCGCCGCGACATCATGGCCCTCCGCTGGCCGGTGGAGGAGTTGCTCATACTGGTCTCTGTGCTCGCGGTGCAAGGCGTCTTGATCGGCCTTTCGGACTCCTTTGTTCCGGGTGACCTCGCCCGCCTGGCGATCTTTTTGCTGCTTGTGCAACAGATCATGCCGAACCTCAAATGCTTTGCAGCATTCAGCATGGCCATGGCGGACCTCCGTCCGCGTCTGCTTACGCTCGGTGAGCTCCTCAGCGACAGCGAAAAATACATCGTTTCCTCGGGAGACAGGGCCTTCGCTGGACTTGAAAAAGGCCTGACCATCCGTGACCTTTCGTTCGCATATGCAGACGGGGTGCCAGTGCTGAAGCACGTGTCCGCCGAGATTCCGGCAGGCACCCTCACGGGCGTGGTGGGCGAAAGCGGCTCAGGAAAAACGACTCTGGCGGAGCTCATTGCCCGCTTTTACGATTGCCCCCCCGGTACGATTTTCATCGACGGCGTGGACATCCGGCAGTTCTCCGTGGAGTCGCTGTACCAACGCATGGCCTTTGTCAGTCAGGACCCATGGATTCTGAGTCGCACGCTGCGTGAAAACCTGACCTACGGGCTCGAGCACGTACCCTGCGACGAGTCTCTCAGGGAACTGCTCTCGGAGCTCGGGCTCGGACACTTTCTCAATGAGCATGAGGCGCCCCTCGATGTGCTGGTCGGGGACCGTGGCGTACAGCTTTCCGGCGGGCAGCGCCAGAGAGTGGCCCTGGCGCGCGCCCTGCTCCGGAAACCCGAGATCCTGATTCTGGACGAGGCCACTTCGGCGCTGGATAGCGTGATGGAAGGAAAGGTAACCGAGGCCATCCAGCGGAGGCTCGGCGGACGAACGTTGCTGGTCATCGCCCACCGTCTGTCCACGCTCTCTGCCGCAGAGCACATTCTGGTATTCAGAAATGGCGTCATGGTGGAACAGGGGGGCTGGAATGACCTCCTTGGCCGGAGAGGCGAATTCACCAGACTGTTTGAAGCCCAGTTCGGCCAGGAAACGGCCTAGTTTGGCTACCGGGGACGAAGAGACGGTGCTCAGAATCACGGTGCTGGCAATTGGATCCCGTGGCGATGTCCAGCCGTATGCGGCGTTGGCGCAAGGGCTCCAGGATGCCGGCCACGATGTCACACTCGCCTCCCACGAGCGGTTCCGCTGGCTATGTGAGGATTTGGGGATCCCTTTTCGGGGACTGCAGTACGATCCGCTCCATTCTTACAGTCGGCTGCTTGGAGTGCGCAAGCTGTCGCATCCGCGTACCGCCTGGAAAAACGTACGCAGGCAATTCATGGAGGCCATGGACGAGTGGCACTCGGCGGCAAGCGGTGCCGAGTTAATCGTCGCCCACCCCAAGATCTTTATCGCTGATCAGCTTGCTGCGCTGAATAAAGCCCGCGTGGTTTTCGCACACACGCTGCCAGTCATGTGTCCGACCTCCGAATACCCGTGTACGTATCTCATGGCGCGCTCAATGTCATCAGCTTTGAACAGGCTCAGTTACCACGCGCTCCCCCTGGCGATGCTACCGCTGAGGCGAATGGCATCCGAGTGGTTCGAGGGCAAGGGCCAGGCGGCACGCAAAAACCCTCGTTCCGACCTGTACACAGGGCGCGGGGGTGGCGTGCCACACCTCCACGGCCATAGCGAGGTCGTGCTCCCTGCGCCGCGTGACTGGCCAGCTGAGTGGCGGGTGACAGGGTATTGGCGCATGGAACCACCCAGTTCCTGGTTGCCAGAGGCCGGTTTGGCGGAGTTCATTAACGCAGGCCCTCCGCCGATATACGTCGGCTTCGGAAGTATGGTGTACCGGGGGGATCGAAAGCGGCTTACTCAAGAGCTGGTTCAGCCCTTGCTAGAGCGCGGAGAACGCGTCCTGCTCGTTCGGGGTTGGGCGTTGGACGATGCCGACATTGCACACCAGCAGGGCATCCATTTTATTGATGCCCACGAAGGCCCCTGGCACTCCTGGCTCTTTAGTCGGGTAAAGGTCGTGGTCCACCACGGAGGACCTGGGACATTTGGGGCGGCGCTCCACGCAGGGCGGCCCCAGATTTGCTGTCCTTTCGCCATGGATCAGCCCTTTTGGTCACGACGCGCCGCGGCGCTCGGAGTCGCTCCTGAACCGCTCCCCATTCGAAATTGGTCTCCACGACGGTGGACGACCAGAGTCACCGAGACACTTGACCGCCCATTTTTCTCGCAACAGGCTGAATCCTTGGCTCGCCAGCTAAAGGCTGAGGATGGCGTAAAAACGGCCGTGTCCGCGATTGAAGAAGTCGCACGCGAACGTTGAAACCCCGGAACCGGGAAGGGTTATCCTAATCATCGGCCATTGTGTCATTGCATCCAATCGTTAAGCCAAAAAGAGCCTGCACCAATTGAAGCGACACGAATGCTCTGGCCTTCTC
>JBFHON010000073.1:0-10666 GCA_041593295.1 Oceanococcaceae bacterium
CGTGTGGAAACGCCTGGGTTCGGAAGTCGTCCTTCTCGAGGCCATGGACAGCTTCCTGGCCGGCATCGCGGATGCGCAGATCGCCAAGGATGCCTTCCGCCAGTTCACCAAGCAGGGCCTGGATATCCGCCTCGGTGCCCGGGTCAAGGGCGCTGAAGTCAAGGACGGCAAGGTCGAAGTGACCTACACGCTCAAAGACGAAGACCGCACCGAAGTCTTCGACAAGCTGATCGTCGCCGTGGGCCGTCGCCCGCATACCGAAGGGCTGTTCAGTGATGCCGCGGCCGTTGAGCTGGACGACAAGGGCTTCGTGGCCGTCGATTCTGAATACCGCACCAATCTGCCGAAGGTCTACGCCTGTGGCGATGTGATTGGTGGCCTGATGCTCGCGCACAAGGGCTCGGAAGAGGGCGTCGCCGTTGCCGAAATCATTGCCGGCCACAAGCCGCAGGTGAATTACGCAACGATTCCCTCGGTCATCTACACCGCGCCCGAAGTGGCCTGGGTTGGTCAGACCGAAGACGCACTGAAAGCCGCGGGTATCGAATACAAGGTCGGCAGCTTCCCGTTCGCCGCCAATGGCCGTGCCAAGGCCCTGGAACAGCCGATCGGGCAGGTCAAGATGCTGGCCTGTGCCAAGACCGATCGCATTCTCGGTGTCCACATGGTCGGCCCCTATGTCTCCGAGCTGGTGGCTGAAGCCGTGGTTGCCATGGAGTTCGGCGCGAGCAGCGAAGACCTCGCTCTGACCGTGCATGCCCACCCGACGCTGTCGGAATCCGTCCACGAGGCAGCGCTTTCCGTTGACGGACGCGCCATTCACGCCATCAACCGCAAACGCTAATCATGCACAAATTGATCTGGGCCGCTTTTGCGGCCCTTTGTGTTTCTCATGCAACGGCTTCCGAACTGCGAATCAGCTTCGGCGAATCAAGTCTGCTCGGGGAATATCTGCAACCGCTCGGCCAACCCGTAGGCGACAGCGCAACCACCCTGCAGGCCGGAGCGCTGTATGTGGAGGAGGGCGACAATGACGGCACCCTCGGGCACCTCGGCCTGCTCATGTTCGGTGATGCCGGCGCACGCAAGGCGATCATCCAGGCCGGCATCGGGGGGCGCATCTACCTGCTGTCCACCGACCCGGATGTGAATGGTGCCGCACTGGCCATGGGGGGTTCGGTCAACGGCCGCATTCCCGGGGTGGACCGGCTGGGCGCTTTCGGCAGCGTCTGGTATTCCCCCAAGGTCAGCGCATTCGGGGACCTGGACAACACCTTCGAGATCAACATCGGCATTGATTATCAGCTACTGCGACAGGCGGCACTGAGTGTGGGCTGGCGCAAGGTCCAGTTCAAGCTCAAGGACGTCGACCGTACGCTGGACTTTGAAGACAGCGCCTTTGTCGGTTTCAAGTTTCTCTTTTGATCTCTACAACTCAGTAAGACACATACATGGCTGGTCATTCCAAATGGGCGAACATTCAGCACCGAAAGGGCGCCCAAGATAAGAAGCGTGGTGCCATCTTCACCAAGCTGGTCCGCGAAATCACCGTTGCTGCGCGCATGGGCGGGCCCGACCCGGCCATGAACCCGCGCTTGCGACTGGCCGTCGACAAAGCCACCGGCCAGTCGATGCCCAAAGACAACATCGAGCGCGCCATCAAGAAAGGCGCCGGCTTGCTCGAGGGTGAAACCTACGAAGAGGTCACCTATGAAGGCTATGCACCGCATGGGGTCGCCGTGCTGGTCGAGTGTGTCACCGACAACCGCAACCGGACGGTGGCGGAAGTGCGCCATGCCTTCAGCAAGGCCGGAGGAAACCTCGGTACCGAAGGCTCCGTAGCCTTCCAGTTCGAGCGGACCGGTGTGCTGGTGTTCGCTCCCGGCGTCGACGGTGATGCACTGATGGAAGCGGCCCTCGAGGCCGGTGCCAGCGACATGGAGCAGTACGATGACGGTTCCGCCGAAGTCACCACCGACCCGTCCGACTTTGAAACGGTGCGCGAGGCCCTGACCAACGCGGGCTTCGAGCCCGCCGACGCCGAGCTGACCATGCGCCCGCAGAACACGACACCGCTGAGCGGTGAGGACCGGGAGTCCGTCGAACGACTGCTGGAGAGGCTCGACGAGCTTGACGATACGCAAAACGTGTACTCCAATCTCGCCGAAGAGGACTGAGGCGCCATCGCGTCGGACTGATACATGCGAATCCTAGGCATCGATCCCGGCTCACGCTTCACCGGATACGCCGTGATTGATGCCCAGGGTTCACGGCTGCAGTGTCTGCAAGCCGGTCGCTGGGCACTGTCCGGAGCGGACATGGGTCAGCGGCTTTTCCAGCTGCATGAGCACCTTCAGCAGCTGGTGCAGCAAACCCGTCCCGATGCCGCCTCGGTAGAAACGGTTTTCGTCAAACTCAACCCGAGCAGCGCCATCAAGCTGGGGCAGGCCCGGGGGGTCATTTTGTGTGGCCTCGCGCAGCATGACATCCCGTTGAACGAATACTCCCCGGCCAAGATCAAGCAAACCATTTGCGGCAGCGGCCGTGCCGAAAAGGACCAGATGGGCTGGATGATCCAACGCCTGTTGAACCTGCCAGAAGCACTCCCGGAAGATGCCGCGGACGCCGCCGGGGCGGCGATCTGTCATCATCAGCACCTCCCAGCAAAACACTACCGAATCGCTAAAACATGATTGGCCAATTGCGCGGCTCCGTATGGATGGTGCGACCTCCCCGACTGGTGCTCGGCGCAGCAGGCGTCGGTTATGAAATCGACATGCCGCTCTCGGCCTTCGTACACCTGCCGGTTGGGGCAGACAACATGGTGATTCATACGCACCAGGTCGTCCGCGAAGATGGGGCATCTCTGTTCGGTTTCATGGCAGAGACCGAGCGGGACCTGTTCCGCCAGCTGCTCAAGATCAACGGAATCGGCCCCCGTCTGGCACTGGTCTTGCTTTCCAGTCTGCCTCCTGATGAGCTGGTGGTGTGTGTGGAAACCGAGGACCTGACCCGGCTGACGCGCGTGCCGGGCATTGGCAAAAAGACCGCCGAGCGTCTGCTCCTCGAGCTGCGCGGCAAGCTGGTCGAGTTTGGCAGCCCGGCAGGCTCCCGCTCAGCCACCGCGGTGGCATCACCGCAAGGCACACGCTCCGAGGCCGAAGCTGCCCTCGAATCTCTGGGCTACTCCAGCAAGGATGCCCAGTCCATGATCAAGGCCGTCAAGGGCGCGGACGAACTCCCCGTCGCCGAAATCATCCGCAATGCCCTGCGCGAGGCAGGACGTTGAGCGACGACTCCCTGGTGCGCAATGCGGATCTGCGGGATGAAACCCAGTTTGACCGCGCCATACGCCCGCGCAAGCTGGATGATTACATTGGCCAGCCTGCGGTGCGTGAGCAGATGGGCCTGTTCATCGAAGCAGCCCGCGCAAGACGTGAAGCGCTCGATCACACCCTGATCTTCGGGCCACCCGGCCTGGGAAAGACCACGCTGGCGACGATCATCGCCCATGAACTCGGTGCGAGCATCCGGGCGACCTCAGGCCCGGTGCTGGAAAAGCCCGGAGACCTGGCCGCCCAGCTGACCAACCTCGAAGAGGGCGACGTGCTCTTCATCGACGAGATCCACCGTCTCAGCCCGGTCGTGGAGGAAGTGCTGTACCCGGCGATGGAGGACTACCAACTCGACATCATGATCGGTGAGGGGCCCGCCGCGCGCAGCGTCAAGATCGATTTGCCAGCATTTACCCTGGTCGGTGCCACCACCCGGGCCGGGGCTCTGACATCTCCCTTGCGCGACCGCTTCGGCATCGTGCAGCGACTGCAGTACTACGGCCCGGAAGACCTGGCACGGATCGTGACCCGGTCAGCAGGAATCTTGAGCCTGCCCGTCGACCCGGACGGCGCAATGCAGATTGCCCGGCGCTCGCGGGGCACCCCACGGATCGCCAACCGCTTGCTGCGACGGGTCCGGGATTACGCTCAGGTGCGTTCGGACGGCCGTGTGTCGAACCAGGCCGCCGACGAAGCGCTGACCATGCTCGAGGTCGACGAACTCGGCTTTGACGGCATGGATCGGCGACTTCTCAGCGTCCTGTGCCACCACTACGGCGGCGGACCCACCGGTCTGGACGCACTGGCTGCGACCATCTCGGAAAGTCGTGACACCATCGAGGATGTACTCGAACCCTACCTGATCCAGCAGGGCTACCTCATCCGCACACCGCGTGGCCGGGCAGCTACCAGCAAGACCTGGAGTTATCTCGGCTTGCCGGAGCCGGGAACAAGTGGTTCGGACCTCTTCAACAGCGGCGGAGAACGCTGAATGTTCGACTGGCCGGTGCGGGTGTACTACGAAGACACGGATGCCAGCGGCGTGGTCTACCACGCCCGCTACCTGGCTTTCTTCGAGCGCGCGCGTACCGAAACCCTGCGCGCGGCCGGCTACTCCCAGCAGCAACTGCTGGATGAGCACCAGATCGCCTTCACCATTGCCAGGCTGGCGATCGACTATCGCCGTCCCGCCCGGCTTGACGACCTGCTGCAGCTACGCACGCAGGTGCAGGCGCGCCGGGCATTGGTAGAATTCCACCAGGAAATGCGCCGCGAGTCAGACGGGGAACTGCTCGCCACGGCGACGGTCAAGGCGGGGTGCGTACGCACCTCGGATTTCCGCCCCCAACGTATTCCTTCTTCCATCGTATCGGCCTTAGAGGCGATCAGTTCATGAACCTGAGTATTTCCGAGCTTATCTTTGGCGCGAGCCCTGTTGTCCAGGGCGTCATGGCCATTCTGCTGGCCGCGTCGCTGAGCTCCTGGTATGTCATCTTTCGCAAGCGCAGCATCATCGGGCGGCAGCTGAAGGCTGCGGCCAAATTCGAGGAAATGTTCTGGTCCGGCGGCCGCCTGGCCGACATCTACGATGCCCTGCGTCGTCGCAAGACCAGCGAAGAAGGCCTGGAAGCCCTGTTCCGGGCCGGCTACGAGGAAATCGGCCGCAGCCAGGGAGAGGAGGGCGCCGAAGCCACGGCCTCGGTTCAGCGTTCCCTGCGGGTCGCTCAGATGCGCGAGGTCGATGAACTCGAGGGTGGGCTCGCATTCCTGGCCACGGTGGGCTCCACGTCGCCGTATGTGGGTCTGTTCGGAACGGTCTGGGGCATCATGAATGCGTTCATCGGGCTGGGCAACGTGCAGCAGGCCACACTGGCACAGGTTGCGCCGGGAATCGCCGAAGCGTTGATTGCCACGGCCATGGGCCTCGTGGCGGCCATCCCGGCCGTGATTGCCTACAACACCTTCACCAACCAGGTCGGGCGGCTGGAATCCCGTTTCCACGCCTTCTCCGAGGAATTCCTCGGCATCGTTGACCGGCACTTCCGCGAAGGGCGCAAACACGGTGAATAGCACGCCCAAGCGCCGGCTCGCCCACGAGATCAACGTCGTACCCTACATCGACGTCATGCTGGTCCTGCTGGTGATCTTCATGGTCACGGCACCGTTGCTCAAGCAGGGTGTCGAAGTCGACCTGCCCAAGGTCAGTGCGTCACCGATGGCGGTTGACCCCTCCAGCGAACCCTTGCTGGTCAGCGTCGATGCCGAAGGCAAGCGCTACCTCAACCGCGGCGCCAACCCCGAGCAACCGCTGGACGACGCCGAACTGCTGCGCCTGATCGGCACGGTCCTCAAGGCCGAACCCGGTCTCAAGGTTATCGTCGAAGGGGATCGCAATGCACGCTACGAAATGATCATGGAGGCCATGTCGCTGCTGCAGGGGGCGGGGGTGCAGGAAGTCGGCCTCGCCACCCAACCGGACTGACCTCGGCGTGAAGTCGAAACAAACAGGCTGGAAGCGCTCGGACTGGAGTGCGCTGGCTGCCAGCGTGGTGCTGCACGCCGTACTTGCAGCCGTCGCCATTTTTGGTTTGCCGCGCTGGACCACGCCATTGCCGCCCAGCGCACCAACGATTACCGGCAGCCTTGTCGAATCCCCGACCGCAGCGCGCCAGGCGCGTGAGCGTGCCGAGCAACAGGCCCGCGAAGAGGCCGAGCGCCAGGCGGAAGCCGAACGCCAGCGCCTGGCCCGGATCGAGGCGGAAAAGCAGGCCCGCCTTGAGGCCGAGCGCAAGGAACGCGAGCGCGTTGAAGCCGAACGGGTCCGCAAGGAGCAGCAACGCATCGCGCGGGAAAAAGCCGAAGAGCAAGCCCGGATTGAAGCCGAGGCCAAGGCGCGCGAAGCCGCCGCCGCGAAGGCGCGTGAGGAAGCCGAGCGCAAGGCGCGCGAAGAGGCTGCCCGCAAGGCGAAAGCCGAAGCCGAGCGCAAAGCCCGCGCAGAGGCTGAGCGCAAGGCCCGCATTGCGGCCGAGAACAAGGCGCGTGAGGACGCGCTGGCCAGTGCGCTGGCTGCCGAACAGGACGCCATGGACCGCAGCAACTGGAGCGCCCGACTCGGTGCGCACATCCAGAAGTTCTGGGTGCGGCCTGCCGGCGCGCGTGAAGACTTCAGCTGTATCGTGCGTATCCGTCAGAGCCGTTACGGCGATGTACTGGCGCGCTCCATCGTGCGCACCTGCGGCAACGATTTCCTCGACAACTCCGTCCTTGAAGCCGTTGATGAGGCCAGCCCGCTGCCGCTGCCGCGCAACCCCCGTGTGTTCGACGAACTCGTCGACATCGAATTTGTCCCCTTCTGATCCCATGCCCATGAAGCTTCCTTCTTTCGCCCTGCCTGCGGCATTCCTGCTGCTCGCGTTCAGCACTCTTGCCAACGCAGCCCTGGAAGTCACCGTCCGGGGCGGCCGGCAGGCGGCAGTACCCATTGCGGTGGTTCCCTTTGCCGGCCAGCAGGGAACGCTCGACGTTGCGCAGGTCATCGCCAATGACCTTGCCGGAACGGGGCTGTTTACCGCGCTGCCGCGCGAGGACATGCTGACCAACCCGACGCAGCCGGAACAGGTGAAATACATCAACTGGCGCAGCGTCAAGGCCCAGCATCTGGTCATTGGCGAAATCACGCCGCGGGACGCGGAATCCAGCACGCTGCGTTTCTGGCTGCTCAATGTCCCCCAGGAACGGGAGTCTCTGGCGTATGCGATCCCCAGCCGCAATGCTGACCTGCGCTACGCCGCCCACCGCATTGCCGACCTGATCTATCAGGAACTGACCGGCATCCGCGGCATCTTCAACACCGATATCGCCTTTGTGACCTCCGATCGCGACAGCACCGGCGTCCAGTACCGGCTGGTCATGGCGGACTCGGACGGGGAGAATGAACGCACGCTGACCCGTTCCCGGGAACCGCTGCTGTCACCGAATTTTTCACGGCAACGTGACAAGGTCACCTACGTGGCCTTTCAGGACGGCCTGCCAGGCATCTTCGTGCAGACACTGGCGACCGGAACGATACGCAAACTGGTCAGTCGCGAAGGCATTAACGGGGCGCCTGCCTTTGCCCCGGACGGCCGCCGGCTGGCGGCGACGCTGTCCTTCGAGGGCAACCCGGAAATCTACTGGATCGATCTGGCCAGCGAGCGTGTCACGCGGCTCACCCGCAACCGCGCCATCGACACGGAGCCGGTGTGGTCACCGGATGGGCGCAGCATCTACTTCACCTCGGACCGGGCCGGTAAAGCGAACATCTACCGCATGGACTCGACCGGTGGCGGGGTCGAGCGCATCACCTTTGAAGGGCTGAGCAACGCCCGCCCGGACATCTCACCAGACGGCAAGAAGCTGACCTACGTGCAGCAAACACGCAACGGTTACCAGATCGCAGTGCATGAACTGGCCACGGGTGACACCCGCCTGCTGACGCCGGGCCCGCTGGACGAGAGCCCCCGGTTTGCGCCCAATGGTGACGTGATAATCTATTCGGCAAAGGGGCAGAACGGACGCGCGGAACTGGCAACGGTCACCGTCAGCTCCGGGGTCCGACAGGAACTCCGACAAGCCGGGGACGTTCGCGAACCCGCCTGGTCTCCATTCATTGACTAAGTCATTACTCCCATGATTCCAACTCGACAGATATTTAGCGCCCTGGCCATATCGGCCCTGCTGCTGGGCTGTGCTTCGACACCGGAAGAAGATCCGTTGCCGCTCGACGCCCCCGATGCTGGTGCTGACGGCTCCCTGACCGGACAAGGCATGGGCGGACGCTATGGTCAGGAAGGGGTCATCAAGCCCACGACCGGGATGACCGAAACGGCCCCGGATCCGGCGCTGGCCCGCCCCCTGGACACCGTGATCTATTTTGAATTCGACTCGGCCGTTCTCGACCAGTCCAGCGTGGAAATCGTCAATGCCCACGCCAGCTACCTGCAGAGAAACCCTGCGGCGCGTGTGCGGCTGGCCGGACACACCGACGAACGGGGCACGCGCGAATACAACATTGCACTGGGTGAGCGCCGCGCCGACACCGTTCGCCGCGCACTGTTGCTGCGCGGTGTCTCCCGCGCCCAGCTGACTGTCGTCTCCTACGGCGAAGAACTGCCGGCCGTTGCCGGAACCGGGGAGGGCGCCTGGGCCCGTAACCGTCGCGTTGAATTCAGCTACCTGCGATGAGATCCATGCCGAAAACCTTGCGCTACCTCAGCGTCACCGCAACCTGCCTGCTCGCCGCCTGCGCAACCACGCCGGAAGTCGACCCCGTTGCCCAGAAACTGGGAAGCCAGCAGCAGCAAATCGATGATCTGCAGCAGGCGGTAACCCGCCTGCAAGCGGTCGTCGATGGCATTGGCGCTGCCGGCATCGGCAGCAGCCTGACCACCGTGGAAGAGGAGATGCGCCAGCTACGCGGCGACCTGGAAAGCGTGCAGTATCAGCTGCGCGACATGCAGCAGCGCCGCATGAGTGTGGGTGGCGGCCAAGCCCCGACGCCGGCTGAACCTTCTTCAGGCGCTTCCAGCCGGCCAGCAGCACCCGCAGCCATGGCCGCAAAAGACGACCAGTCCGCCTACCTGGCGGCATTCGGCAAGCTGAAGTCGGGCGCATACGGCGATGCCATTGGCGCATTCGAGGCGTTTCTTGCGGAATATCCGAGCAGTGCCTACGCACCCAATGCGCAGTACTGGATCGGCGAAGCCCACTACGTGCAGAAGAACTGGGACGAAGCCTGGAATGCCTTCGTGCGCGTGGGCGAGAATCATCCTGACAGCCTCAAGGCCGCTGATGCCCGCTTTAAACAGGGACTTATCCGTGTTGACCAGGGCCGCATCAGCGAAGCCCGCAAGATCATGCAGGAAGTCACCAGCCAGTACGCAGGCAGTTCGGCAGCGCGCCTCGCCGCGGAACGCTTGCAGCGTATGGGTGGCGGTTAGCGCCGCCTGCGCGCGGTTTCCTGGATAAATGCCCTCAGGGGGTTGACCTCCTCAGGGAATCCAGTAAACTGCGCGGCCTTCGGGGGGTCGTTAGCTCAGCTGGTAGAGCATCGGACTTTTAATCCGCTGGTCGCTGGTTCGAACCCAGCACGACCCACCATTTTCCCCCACCTGCGGTGGGGCGAATTCCTCTCTCCGAAGCGCTGTGGCACACTTAGTCACAGGTTAGAAGCCGGCAGGGGAAGATGATCAACAGTCAGGGAGAGCGCGCATAGTGGCCGCACTGGCTCTTGCACCCGGGACACAGCTCGGACACTTCCTTGTTGAACGAAACCTGGGCGTCGGTGGCATGGCCGAGGTCTACAAGGCCCACGACCAGAAGCTGGGTCGCGACGTTGCCCTCAAAATTCTCCCTCCTGATGTTGCCCGTGACGAAACCCTGTTCGCGCGGTTCAAGAGCGAAGTCAAGCAGATCGCGCGGGTCACGCACCCGAATATCGTCACCCTGTACGAGTATGGCCGTGAAGGCTCATACATCTACTATTCGATGCAACTGCTTCCCGGTGGCGACCTGGCCGCGCGGATTCGCAAAGGCGCACTGCCGCCACGAGATGCCTACCGGATTTTCTGCCGCATCCTCGATGCACTGGCCTGTGCGCACCAGAGCAACATCGTGCACCGGGACATCAAGCCGGAAAACATCCTGTTCTCTGAAGATGGGCAGCCGGTACTGACCGATTTCGGCATCGGCAAAATCATTACCGACAGCGGTGGCATCACCAAGACCGGGATGACCGTCGGCACCCCGGCCTACATCAGCCCGGAACAGGCCCGTGGAAAGCCCGTCGATGCCCGCACTGACCTGTATGCACTGGGTGTCGTGTTTTACGAAATGCTTACCGGCCAGGTCCCGTTCCGGGGGACCGATGCGATGCAGACCATCATGAAGCACCTCTCGGAGCCCCCGCCCGCGTTGCCGGAGGCCTGCCGCGCCTATCAGCCCATCATCAGCAAACTGATGGCGAAAAATCCCGATGACCGGCCGCAGAGCGCGATGCAACTGATCCGGGCGCTGCAGAAGCGCAGCAGCCCCAGAACAGCCCCTGCGCCGGGGCCTGCAGCGCCGCCGGGCGAAGCGTCCATCGCAGTTCAACCGCAGCCGGCGAGCACTTCGACGCCGCCATCACCCCCATCCCCCGCAAAGGCGACTGCGACAGCCCGCGCCAAACCCGCCGCTAAAACCCAAACTGCCAAACCGAAAGCGCCCAGAGCCCGGTTTGTTCTGACCCGATTGCATATACTCGTCGCTGTAACAGTCGCGGCGGCGATTACCGCCCTGGTCCTCACCTTTTA
>JBFHON010000074.1:0-10655 GCA_041593295.1 Oceanococcaceae bacterium
AGGCCCCGCCGAAGCGGAGCCTTTCAGCCGGACCAAAAGCCCGGTTATTGCGTAGCGAGCGTCTCGCCTCTCTTCCACTCTCGAAAAGCGCGTTGAGCGCGTCGTGAGCGATGAAAGGTCGGCCACCACCGGAACGGAGCGAGCGCAGCGAGGGTTGAGTCACGCCGCGTGCGTCAATTCTTCCCTGACAACACGACGCAGTGTGTCCTCAAGATTTTCGCCGTTGATGGCCGCACGCAAGGCGTCATTGATCATCGTCTGGTAGCTGCCACCGTCGCCGCATTGCGCTTTGAAATGCTCGACAATGTCAGAATCAATGCGAATGGTAATGCGCGTTTTCCCGGCGTCCTGGGGAATGACCGGGCCCCGCTTGGCATCGCTGAAGTCGTATTGGTCTTTCATAGTCAACTTTCGTACTGGCGGCACTCATGAGGTTCCGCCTTTCGGGCCGAGATGATCCGGATGGCGCCATTGATGCGTTCCGTCCACACCACCACCAGAACGCGCAGCCTGAAGCGGTCAGTGAAAGTCCTCTTCAAGTTGATGTCGAACCGCAAGAATGGTGACCGTAGCTTCACCTTCGATTTCGAACAGGGCTAGGTATCCAGACGCACCAAATGGGATAACGAGCTCTCGAATAAATGGGTCGCTACCTTCGGCCTTGCGACAGGAGAATGGGAATTTCTCAAGCACTGTCCAAGCACTATCAATCGTGTCGAACGCCCGATCTGCTGCACTAGGGTCATTGTTTGCTGCGTATTCATACAGACGCAGCAAATCATCTCTTGCTTCTTCGGTGAATCGAACCTGGAACCTCACTGCTTGCCTGTGGCCTTGTCGCGCACCTCGCGAAGCTGATCCATGACTTCATCTTTCGAAATATAGACGCCAGAAGCCTTTGCCTTATCTCGTGCAGCTAATCCGCGAGCAATGAATTCTCTTTGGAATTTCCGACGCTCAATTTGTTTGCGAACAGACTCTTCGACGAAACTGCTCAGGGTCTCTCCGTCATTCAAGACGCTTTCAGCATCGTGACGAAAGTCCGGTGTCACGCGCAGTGCCGGGATTGTTGCTGACTTCATTCGCGAACTCGTGCATTACATTTGCATTACAGCCTACGCCTGGACGAGCAATCACGCAATAGCCGTTAAAAAAAAGGCCCCGCCGAAGCGGAGCCTTTCAGCCGGACCAAAAGCCCGGTTATTGCGTAGCGAGCGTCTCGCCTCTCTTCCACTCTCCAAAAGCGCGTTGAGCGCGTCGTGAGCGATGAAAGGTCGGCCGCCACCGGAACGGAGCGAGCGCAGCGTATGCAACATACGTGAGCATCGCGAGTACCGCTGGCGGCCGAGATTTCGAGCGCAGCAGCGCTGAACGTGCTTTTTAGAAGCCGCCCATGCCGCCCATGCCACCCATGTCACCACCCGGCATCGCCGGGGCTGCTTCTTCCTTCGGAATTTCAGCAACCATGGCTTCGGTGGTCAGCAGCAGGCCCGAGATGGAGGCCGCGTTCTGCAGGGCCGTACGGGTCACCTTGGTCGGGTCGAGAATGCCGAATGCCAGCATGTCGCCGTATTCACCGGTAGCCGCGTTGTAACCGTAGTTACCTTCACCGGCCAGCACGTTGTTCACGACCACGCTGGGCTCGTCACCGGAGTTGGCGCTGATCTGACGCAGCGGCTCCTGGATGGCACGACGCAGGATGGCGATACCGGCGTTCTGGTCGGCGTTGGCGCCTTCCAGGCTGTCCAGTGCGGCCAGTGCGCGGACCAGAGCGGTACCACCACCGGGCACCACGCCTTCTTCGACGGCGGCACGGGTTGCGTGCAGCGCATCTTCGACGCGAGCCTTCTTCTCTTTCATTTCGACTTCGGTGGCAGCGCCAACCTTGATCACGGCAACACCGCCGGCGAGCTTGGCAACACGCTCCTGCAGCTTTTCCTTGTCGTAGTCGGAGGTTGCTTCTTCCACCTGGGCACGGATGGATTCCACGCGCGCCTGGATGTCGGAGGAGGAACCGGCGCCGTCAACGATGGTGCTGGCTTCCTTGGTGATGACAACCTTCTTGGCCTGGCCGAGCATGTCGAGGCTGGCTTTTTCCAGCTGCATGCCCTTCTCTTCGGCGATGACAACGCCGCCGGTCAGCGTGGCGATGTCGTCCAGCATGGCCTTGCGACGGTCACCAAAGCCCGGAGCCTTGACGGCGCAGACCTTGACGATACCGCGCATGTTGTTGACGACCAGCGTCGCCAGGGCTTCGCCTTCGACGTCTTCGGCGATGATCAGCAGCGGACGGCTGGACTTGGCAACGCCTTCCAGGACCGGCAGCAGCTCGCGGATGTTCGAGATTTTCTTGTCGAACAGCAGGATCATCGGGTTTTCGAGCTCAACCTGCATGGTCTGCTGGTTGGTCACGAAGTACGGCGACAGGTAGCCGCGGTCGAACTGCATGCCCTCGACCACGTCGAGTTCGTCAGCCAGGCCCGAGCCTTCTTCAACCGTGATCACGCCTTCCTTGCCGACCTTGTCCATGGCTTCGGCAATCTTCTCGCCGATGGAAGCATCGCTGTTGGCGGAAATCGTGCCGACCTGGGCAATCGACTTGGCGTCGTCGCAAGGCTTGGACAGGTCATGCAGCTGGTCAACAACGCTCAGGACAGCCTTGTCGATACCACGCTTCAGGTCCATCGGGTTCATGCCGGCGGAAACCGCCTTGATGCCTTCACGCAGGATGGCCTGGGCCAGAACCGTTGCCGTCGTGGTGCCGTCACCGGCGACGTCAGACGTCTTGGAAGCCACTTCCTTGACCAGCTGGGCGCCCATGTTCTCGAACTTGTCTTCCAGTTCGATTTCCTTGGCGACGGAAACGCCGTCCTTGGTGATGGTCGGGGCGCCGAAGCTCTTGTCCAGAACCACGTTGCGGCCCTTGGGGCCCAGGGTGACCTTGACGGCATTGGCGAGTACGTTCACGCCGGCCAGCATCTTCTGGCGGGCGGAATCGGAGAATTTGACTTCTTTAGCAGCCATTTTGAATTCCTTTAATTAATCTTCAAACAGAGTCAGAGCGAGAAATCGTCGAGTGAGCCGGGGCCGCAGCGGGTGCGCAGGAAGAAAGCGCAGGTTCCAGGCGGAGGGCGCAGGCCATAGCAGCGCTATGGTCAAGCTCTCCAACGCCGAAACTGCGTTTTCTAACCAGCACCGGCGCGGGAGCGGCTCAGGAGCCGATTTCCTTATTCAATGACCGCCATGATGTCGTCTTCACGCATCACCAGCAGTTCCTGGCCGTCAACCTTGACCTCGGTACCGGAGTACTTGCCGAACAGCACGGTGTCGCCAACCTTGACATCCAGCGCACGGACTTCACCGTTCTCGGCAACCTTGCCCTTGCCGACGGAAATGATTTCGCCGCGGGAAGGCTTTTCTGCCGCGCTGTCAGGAATGACGATACCGCCAGCCGACAGGGTTTCTTCTTCCAGGCGCTTGACGATCACGCGATCGTGCAGAGGACGCAAACTCATGAGTTATCTCCCAATTATGGATATGAACCAGAAAACGTCGGCCCCCGCTCGCGCGGGTTCCAACCAATAGATCCGGAGAGCCATCCCTTTGGCACTCCCCGGCTTCGAGTGCCAATTTGGGGGAGCCTGCCTCGCATTCAAGGGGGCCGATGAAATTTTTTTCCCTGCGCACCCCGAAGCAGCCGGTTGCGGCTGATGGCAAAGGCCGGATTTCTGGCTTGTACGGCACAAAGCTTGCCTGAGCTTGTCACAGGAATACATGTCGCCGCTTCGCGCGCGGCGCGGCGACTCGCACGAGGCCTCTTACCGGGTGAAGGAGTTGCACATGACCTTGCTAGCGAACTACCGCGAACATTTTCAGGCCCGCAAGGAAGAGGAACTGTCCCTCGAGGAGTTCCTGCAGCTTTGCAAGGATGACCCGCTGGCCTGGGCGCCACCGTCCGAGCGGATGCTGGCTGCCATCGGCGAACCCGAAAGCATTGATACGCGCAACGACCCCCGGCTGTCCCGGATCTTCTCCAACCGCGTCATCCGGCGGTACCCGGCGTTTGCCGAGTTTTACGGCCTGGAAGATGTGATCGAGCAGATCGTGGCCTACTTCCGGCACGCGGCACAGGGCCTGGAGGAACGCAAGCAGATCCTCTATCTGCTGGGCCCGGTGGGTGGCGGCAAGAGCTCGCTCGCAGAGCGCCTGAAGAGCCTGATGGAACAGCACCCCATCTATGCGCTCAAGGGCTCGCCCATCTTCGAGTCGCCGCTGGGGCTGTTTCACCCCGATCGCGACGGACCGAGCCTGGAAGCGGATTACGGCATACCGCGCCGGGTGCTTTCGGGGATTGCGTCGCCGTGGGCGGTGAAACGGCTGGATGAATTCAATGGCGACCTGTCCCAGTTCCGGGTCGTTCGACTGCAGCCGAGCATCCTGCGGCAAATCGCCATTGCCAAGACGGAACCCGGTGACGAAAACAACCAGGACATTTCCGCGCTGGTCGGCAAGGTTGACATCCGCAAACTGGAACAGCACGCCCAGCACGACCCCGACGCCTATGCCTATTCGGGCGGCCTGTGTCTGGCCAACCAGGGGTTGCTCGAGTTCGTGGAAATGTTCAAGGCGCCGATCAAGATGCTGCACCCGCTGCTCACGGCAACGCAGGAGGGCAACTACAAGGGCACCGAGGGGCTGGGGGCCATTCCCTTCAACGGCATCGTGCTCGCCCACAGCAACGAATCCGAGTGGCAGTCATTCCGCAACAACCGGCACAACGAGGCCTTCCTGGACCGGGTGTATATCGTCAAGGTGCCCTATTGCCTGCGTGTCTCCGAAGAGGAAAAGATCTACCGCAAGCTGCTGACCCA
This sequence comes from Oceanococcaceae bacterium, assembly GCA_041593295.1. Classification (GTDB taxonomy): domain Bacteria; phylum Pseudomonadota; class Gammaproteobacteria; order Nevskiales; family Oceanococcaceae; genus MS8. The sequence continues at coordinate 4,872 of JBFHON010000074.1, forward strand.
CAGCTCGCTTGCCGAAGCCCCCTGCGCACCGGGCACCCTCAACATGCTGGCCCAGTGGTCGGTGCTCACCCGGCTGGTTGAGCCGGAGAACTCCCCCATCGTGGCGAAAATGCGGGTCTACGACGGCGAAAACCTCAAGGACACCGAGCCCAGCGCGAAATCCCTGCAGGAATACAAGGAGTTCGCCGGCATTGATGAGGGCATGAGCGGGTCATCGACCCGATTCGCCTTTAAGGTGCTGTCCGCCACCTTCAATTACGACGCCGACGAAGTTGCAGCCAACCCGGTGCACCTGATGTACATCCTGGAGCAACGCATCCTGCAGGAACACCTCCCCGAGGACACCCAGCGTCAATGGCTGGATTTCATCAAGACCCATCTGGCCAGCAAGTACGCCGAATTCATCGGCAAGGAAATCCAGACGGCGTACCTCGAAAGCTACTCCGAGTATGGCCAGAACATCTTCGACCGCTACGTCACCTTCGCCGACTACTGGATTCAGGACGAGGACTACCGTGACCCGGACACCGGCTCGCAGTTCGACCGCAAGCAGCTCAACGAGGAACTGGAGAAGATCGAGAAACCGGCCGGCATCGCCAACCCCAAGGACTTCCGCAACGAGATCGTCAACTTTGTTCTGCGGGCCCGGGCCAACAACGAGGGCAAGAACCCGCGCTGGACGAGCTATGAAAAGCTGCGTGAGGTCATCGAAAAGAAAATGTTCTCCTCCACCGAGGAACTGCTGCCGGTGATTTCGTTCAACGCGAAGGCAACCGCTGATGAAGCCCGCAAGCACGAAAGCTTTGTCGAGCGCATGGTGGAAAAAGGCTACACCCGGAAGCAGGTGCGCCTGCTCTGCGAGTGGTATCTCCGCGTCCGCAAGTCGGCCTGAGGAACCGGGCGTGCGCTTCGGCCTGATGGCAGCGCGCCGTTGCGGCGCGTGCATGGCCCACCCGCGCCCTGTCGCGCGGGCCACACACCCGTGGGGGCGCCCATGAGCACGTTTATCGACCGCCGCCTGAACGACCGCCACAAGAGCGCCGCCAACCGGCAGCGCTTTCTGCGCCGCTACAAGGATCAGATCCGCCGCTCGCTGGACACCGAAGTCGATCAGCGCAAGATGGGCGACTTTGAACGCGGCGCGCGCGTCAAGCTTCCGGCCCGCGATATCTCGGAACCCCAGTTTGGCTTTGGCCGCGGCGGTGACCGGGAAATCGTGCACCCGGGCAACCGCGAGTTTCAGACCGGCGACCGGATACCCCGCCCACCCGGTGGCTCCGGCCAGGGCACCGGCGCTGGCAAACCCGGCCCGGCCGATGACAGCGTCGACGAGTTCCTGTTCACGCTTTCCCGCGAGGAGTTCATGGAACTCTTCTTCGACGACCTGGAACTCCCCCATCTGGCCCGCACGCAACTGGGAGCGATCCATGAAATGCGCCCCCGACGGGCCGGCTATGCGCGCACCGGCACCCCGGCCAACCTGGCCGTCGTGCGCTCGCTGCGCAATGCCATGGCCCGCCGCAATGCGGCCAGGGCTCCACTGCTGCGCGAACTCGAAGAGCGGCGCCAGGGCCAGGCCCCTGCCGCGGAAATCGACGCCCTCGAAGAGCGCATCAAGCGCATCCCCTGGGTCGACGAGTTCGACCTGCGGTTTGTGCATCACAGCATGCAACCCGAACCGGTCACCCGGGCGGTGATGTTCTGCCTGATGGATGTATCCGCATCCATGGATGAACACCGCAAGGATCTGGCCAAACGCTTTTTCACCCTGCTCTACCTGTTCCTGACCCGCAAGTACGCAGCCGTCGAGCTGGTTTTTATCCGCCACACCTCGGACGCCGAGGAAGTGGACGAGAACACCTTTTTCCACGACCCCAAATCCGGGGGCACGGTGGTACACACGGCGCTGAAACTGCTCGGTGACATCATCAACGCGCGCTTCAGCGACGGCTGGAATCTGTACGCCGCACAGGCCAGCGATGGGGATGCCTTCGGGGCGGACATCGAAAAAAGCCGGGCCACACTGGAAAAACTGCTGCCCCGGCTGCGTTATTTCGCCTACCTCGAGGTCGGCGATGCGAAGCAGCGCAGCGCGCTGGGCAGCTCCTACAGCCGCATCAGCCATGACAACTTCGCCATGGCGCAGGCCACCGACCGGCGGGATATCTATCCGGTGCTCCGCACCCTGTTCAGCCGCGAGTCACAGACATGAGCAAGCTTCTGGCCCGTGGCGCCGACTGGACCTTCCCCCTGCTGGAAAAACTGGATCACACCCTGGGAGATATCGCCTGCAATGGTTACGGCCTGGACTGCTACCCCAACCAGATTGAGGTCATTGCTTCGGAACAGATGCTGGATGCTTATGCATCCCTGGGCCTGCCCATTCATTACCCGCACTGGAGTTTTGGCAAGGCCTTCATCGGCCACGAGCAGAATTACAAACGTGGCCACGCCGGACTGGCCTACGAGATCGTCATCAATTCCAACCCCTGCATCAGTTACCTGATGGAGGAAAACACGCTGGCCATGCAGGCGCTGGTCATCGCCCACGCCGCTTATGGGCACAACAGCTTCTTCAAGGGCAACTACCTGTTCCGGCAATGGACCCAGGCCGATGCCATCGTCGATTACATGGTATTTGCCCGGCGTTATGTCATGCACTGTGAAGAACGCTACGGCCCGGGGCCCGTGGAAACCATTCTCGACGCCGCGCATGCGCTGATGCAGCACGGTGTCGATCGCTATCACCACCCACGCCCGCTGTCGGCCGAGGCCGAGGCCGAGCGCCAGGCCGAACGTGCGCGTCACGACTGGGCCAATTTCGATGACATCTGGCGCACGCTGCCCCGCAGCAAGCAGCACGACCACTCGGGTGATGAGGCACGCCAGCAAGACATCCCGGCCGAGCCCCAGGAAAACCTGCTGTACTTCATCGAAAAACACGCCCCGGCCCTGGAGCCCTGGCAACGCGAGCTGGTGCGCATCGTCCGCAAACTGGCGCAGTATTTTTACCCGCAGGGGCAGACCAAGGTCATGAACGAAGGCTGGGCCTCGTTCTGGCACTACACGCTCATCAACAGCCTGTATGACCGCGGCTTCGTTGACGATGGCTGCCTGCTTGAGGTGCTTGCCAACCACACCAATGTGGTGTTCCAGCCGCCCTTCGATGACCGGCGCTACTCCGGCATCAATCCCTACGCACTGGGTTTCGGCATGTTCCGTGAACTGCGCCGCATTTGCGAGACCCCCACTGCCGAAGACCGTGCATTTTTTCCGGACATCGCTGGCAGCAACTGGCGCAAGGTGCTGCATTTCGCGATGAGCCAGTTCAAGGATGAATCCTTTATCGCGCAGTTCCTCTCACCCCGTTTGATGCGCGAACTGCACCTGTTTGCCATCGCCGACCACGCGGAGGATGCGGACTACCTGCGGGTGGACGCCATCCACAACGATGCTGGCTACCGTCAGCTGCGGCGGCTGCTTGCGCAGCAATATGCGCGAGAGAACATGGTTCCGGACATTCAGGTCACCCGTTTCGACGTAAAGGGCGACCGCAGCCTGACGCTGACCTACCAGCAGCGTCGAGGCCGCCCGCTGAACCGGGAAGCGCGCACCGTGATGCACCACCTGCAATCGCTGTGGGGGTACCCGGTCATTCTGGAAACCCGGAATGAACAGGGTCAGGTGGTGGGCTCCATCCCCGAGACCGAACCGGATGAAGCCACCGACGTGGCCACGCAGCCCGTGATTGTCACGCCCTGAACGCCCCTGAGCCCGGCCACGCTCACCACACATACGCCAGCGTACGGTTGGAGCCCCGAATCTGTTATTGTGTGCCACCGATGTTGCACTGCAACGCACCTTTAACACCCGGAGTGACGTTTTCATGAGCCAAGAACTCAAACGCGTAGCCATCGTTGGCGGCGCTCGTATTCCCTTTTGCCGCTCGAACACGGCCTACGCGAAAATCTCCAACCACCAGATGCTCACTGCGGCGATCAATGCCGTCGTGGACAAGTACAACCTGGCTGGCAAGACGCTCGGTGAAGTCGCTGCGGGCACCGTGCTCAAGCTGAACCCGCAGGACGTCATGACCCGCGAGGCCGTGCTGGAGTCCAAGCTGCACCCGCACACGCCCGCCTATGATGTGGGCCAGTACTGTGGCACCAGCCTGGAAACCACCATGCTGATCGCGAACAAGATCGCCACGGGCCAGATCGAATGCGGCATTGCCGCCGGCACGGATACCACCTCCGACGCGCCGATCATGATCAATGAAGAACTGCGCAAGATCTTCATGCAGGTCAACCAGGCCAAAACCGGCCAGCAGCGCGCCAAGGCCCTGCTGCAGATCCGCCCGAAGCATCTTGCACCGCGCATTCCTTCCAACGCCGAAGCCCGCACCAAGAAGAGCATGGGCCAGGGCTGTGAAGACATGGCACAGGCCTGGGGCATCGGCCGTGCCGAGCAGGACGAGCTGGCCTTCAACTCGCACAAGAACGCCGCCGCCGCCTACGAAGCCGGGTTTTATGATGACCTGGTCTTCCCCTACGCCGGCGTCACCCGCGACAACAACATGCGCCCGGACTCCACGCTGGAGAAGCTGGCCACGCTGAAGCCGGTGTTCGACAAGTCACCTGCGGGCACGCTCACGGCGGCCAACTCGACACCGCTAACCGACGGCGCTGCCGCCGTGTTCCTGTGCAGCGAAGAGTACGCCAAGGCCAACGACCTGCCCGTTCAGGCCTATTTCGTCACCGGCCAGACGGCTGCCGTCGACTTCGTCAAGGCCAACAACTCCAAGGACCCCTTCGTCCGCGGCGCCGAAGGCCTGCTGATGGCGCCGGCCTTCTCGGTTTCCAAGATGATCGAACGTCAGGGCCTGAGCCTGCAGGACTTCGACTTCTACGAAATCCACGAAGCCTTCGCCGCCCAGGTGCTGTGCACCCTCAAGGCCTGGGAAGACGAGCGCTTCTGCAAGGAATACCTCGGTCGCGACAAGGCCATGGGCTCGATCGACCGCGCCAAGCTCAACGTCAAGGGCTCTTCGCTGGCAATGGGCCACCCCTTCGCAGCCACCGGCGCCCGTATCGTCAGTGCGCTGGCCAAGATCCTGGATGAAAACAAGGGCGGCCGCGGTCTGATTTCCGTCTGCACCGCCGGCGGCATGGGTGTGACCGCCATTCTGGAAAAGTAACCGCCAGCCCCCAAAGCAAAGGCCGCCCCGAGAGGCGGCCTTTTTTATGGCAAAGGAAGAGAACCCTCAATTTCGTACGAGGCGGACTTCCGCATCGCAGCCCGCTTCGGTCGTCTGAGTAGTCGCGATGACCCCGCTATCACCCGTTGTGAGGTCGGCTTCATAAGTATCTGCGCGCACCTCGGATGTCTGAAACAGTTTCGCCCCCAGTGAGAAGCACAGGTTGACCTGATACTCGTCACAGGTTTCGTCTCGCAGCCAATCCACGGTCGCGCTGAGGCTCTCTGCCTGCGCATCATGTTGGATTTCCATAACATATCCGAAGGGCGCGTCGTCAACATAGTCGTTGCCGCGCCCGGCCACCTGCACGCTTTGATTCACGTTCGGATCGAGATCAATACTGAGCTGGACAGCCGGCTCGCTGCCCTGGCAGGCCGCTGTGTATATGTAGGTCTCCGGCACACTACTAAACGTGTAATTGCAGGCAACCGCCGATGCATCGGAAACGTTGCCTGAATAGTCGACCGCCCTCACAACGTAACAGTACTCAGTCGCCTCGCTCAGCCCCTCCAATCGCGCAGACAACT
>JBFHON010000075.1:0-10648 GCA_041593295.1 Oceanococcaceae bacterium
AAACAGCGACCCCTTTGACGAAGCCCGTGCAGCAGCAGGCCGCGTAAGTTAACAGGCTAATTTAGCAAAAAAAAGTCGTTTCATCATGCTTGCTGGCCTACTTTTCCCGATCATTGATGGGTGACGTCAATCTGAAGCACTCGCTGGCAAGGGCCGCCGGAACGGCTCCCGACCTGACCCCGGCCCCCGCCAGCTTCACTCCGGGTGTCGACAGCATCTGATGGGGACATGACGAGCTTGTTATCCTGAAGGCGGACTCATCGGGAAACACAAGATGCACATCGAAGTGTCCGGCGTTTTCGGGCTGCTGGTCCTGATCGCCGACATCTGGGCCATCCTCAACATTGTCCAGTCCCGCGCCACCACGCCGAAAAAGCTGGTCTGGATCGTGGTGATCCTGTTGCTGCCGGTGCTCGGCCTTATCGTCTGGTGGCTGGCCGGCCCCCGCGAAAAACGCGCCTGAACCTCCATGTCGCCCCACCCCGGCGGCAACGCCATGGCGCGTGCTGCCCTGTACTTTCTCGCCCTGCTGGCAGCGGCCTATACGCTGCACCTCGCCCGGGAGATGCTGCTGCCGCTGACCCTGGCCATCATCTTCGCGCTGCTGCTTGCGCCACTGGTCAACCGCATGCAGGCCTGGCGGGTTCCGCGGACAGTCAGCTCACTGCTGCTGATCACCGGCATGCTGTGCGTGGCCGGAGCCGGGCTGACCGCGTTGTCGTCATCTGCCATGAGCTGGCTGCAACGCGTACCCGAAGCCAGCGACATCCTGCTGCACCATCTGGAGCGGGTTGAAACCGAGGTCGGGCGCATGGATGACGCCGGTGACTCGCTGGATGCCCTGGCCCGGGAAATCGCCATCGACGAAGGTGACGCCAGCAGCCAGAAAGTGATCATTGCCCCGCCGGGCTGGCGCACCGAACTGTGGATCGGCATGCGCAATTTCGCCGTGTTTGGTGGTTTGAGCATCATCCTGCTGTTCTTCCTGCTGAGCAATGGCGAGGCGCTGCTGCGGCGGTGTGCCGATGCCTTTCCCGACACGCAGGACCGCAGACGCGCACTGCGCATCGCCCACGATGCGCAGCTGCAGATGTCGCGGTACCTCGCCACTGTCACCACGGTCAATGTCGTGGTGGGTTTGTTTGTGGGCACGGCGCTTTGGCTGCTCGACTTCCCCGACCCGGCCCTGTGGGGCACCACCGCCGCGGTCCTGCGGTTTGTGCCGTACCTCGGCGCCTCGCTCACCCTCGCCATGCTGGCGGTGGTCAGCGTGGTCAGCTATGAGTCGTCATGGATGATGGGTGCGGTTCCGCTGGGATACCTGCTGTTCACCTCGCTGGTCGGCCAGGTGGTTGACCCGCTGGTGCACGGCTACCGGCTCCGGCTTGATCCCATCGTCGTGTTTGTCTGGATTTTCTTTTGGGGCTGGATCTGGGGTGCACCGGGCGTATTGCTGGCCGTGCCACTACTGACCCTGCTGCAAGTTGTCTGTCGCCATTCCACGCGCCTGGCACCTCTGGCGCACATCATGGGAGACCGCTAAATGCCTGCATTCAACCGCGAACACCACCGCGCCGCATTGTGGCCGCAACCATCGCGGACACAGACGGCCGAGGGGGCACCACGCCGCCTGGGTATCGAAATCGAATTTTCCGGTCTGGGCATGCAGCAGATCGCCGACATCATGGGCAGCGTGCTGGGCGGCGAACTCGACCCGCACTCCAAGTACGAATACACGCTGCGCAACGCCTCCCTGGGGGCATTCAGCGGGGACTTTGGTATCGAGCTGGATTCGGCCTACATGAAGAAGCGGGGGCGCGAGCAAGACCCGGATGCCGAAGATGACCTGGAAAACCTGGCCGACAATGTGGTGTCGCTGGTTGCCGAACAGGTGGTTCCGTTCGAGGTGGTCAGCCCGCCCATTCCCCTGCCGGAAGTCTGGCGCATGAACACCGTGGTCCAGAAGCTGCGCGAAGGCGGCGCGCGGGGCACACGGCAAACCCCGCTGTACGCCTTCGGCCTGCACCTGAACCCCGAACTGCCGGACCTTCAGGCCACCACCATCCTGGCCTACCTGCGTGCATTTCTGTGCCTGTTCGACTGGCTGGCCAAGCGCAGCGAGGTGGACCTGAGCCGACGCATAACGCCGTATATCGATCCCTTCCCAAGGGCTTACATGGACCTGCTGCTGGATCCGGCCTATGCCCCCGGCCGGGATCAGTTGATCGACGACTATCTGGCGCACAACCCCACCCGGAACCGCGCCCTGGACATGCTGCCGCTGTTCCGGCACCTCGACGAGGAACGCGTCATCGCCAGCATCGATGATGACCGCATCAAGGCCCGGCCGACCTTCCATTACCGGCTGCCCAACTGCCAGATCGACGAGGCGGACTGGAGCCTGATCCACGCCTGGCGGGACTGGCTGCAGGTCGAAGCCCTGGCGGCCGATGAAGAGCGGCTGGCCGCGCTGATGGAGGCCTGGAACGAGCACACCAGCGGCATCACCGGCGGCCTGTTTGCGGACTGGCCCAAGCGTTGTGCGACCTACCTGCTGCCCGAATTGCTGTGAGTTCAAGGCCACTGATCGGCGTCACCGGCCCGGACACCCGTTTCCCGCTGGCCTGGTGGTTCATCCGCTGGGGGCTGCATCGCGCCGGCGCGCGGGCGGTGCGGCTGACGCCATCCCGGCCGGAACCCGCGCAGCCGCTGGCGGGCATCATCATCAGCGGCGGCTCCGATATCGACCCCGGTCTGTACCTCCCCGATGCACCGGATACGGCCCCGATGGACCCGGCGCGCGATGCCTTCGAGATCGCGATGCTGGAAGAGGTGCTCAAGCGTGAGATCCCCGTGCTGGGCATCTGTCGCGGCGCACAACTGCTGAATGTGGTGCGGGGTGGCTCGCTGCACACCGACCTGCGCCGGATCCGCACCCACACCTCCAACCGGCGTACTCCCTTTGCCCGCAAGACCCTCAAGGTCGTCAGCGACAGCCGCCTGGCAAAGATCCTCGGGTGCGAGCGTGCACGCATCAACAGCCTGCACCACCAGGCTGTTGCCGAACTGGGGACCGGGCTGCGGGTTTGCGCACGCGACCTCGATGATATCGTTCAGGCCATCGAGGCCCCGGACCACCGCTTCATGCTGGGCGTGCAGTGGCACCCGGAGTACCTGCCTTTCCGGCGAGAACAGCGCGCGCTGTTTCGCGCCCTTCGGGATGCTGCTGCCAGTTCATGAGTGCGTATCTGCTGCTTTTCGTGACGGCTTTCGGGGCCGCCACGCTGCTGCCCTTCTATTCCGAGGTCCTGCTGGTTGCCCAGTTGCAGCGCGGCCTCGACCCGGCCCTGCTGTGGCTTGCCGCCACCGCGGGCAATACCCTAGGCGCCGTGGTCAACTGGGTAATTGGCTGGCACCTCACGCACTATGTGGGGCGTCGCTGGTTCCCGGTCCGCCAGGCCGAACTGGACCGTGCCCAGCGCTGGTTCCAGCGCTACGGCACCTGGACACTGCTGTTTTCCTGGGCACCGGTCGGTGGCGACGCGCTCACCGTCGTGGCCGGGGTCATGAAAGTGCGCCTGTGGGTGTTCCTGGGCCTGGTGACCCTGGGCAAGGGGGCACGCTATGCGGCGGTGATTGCCGCAACGCAGGCGGTAAGCCGTTGACGGAGCAACGGGAGCCCACAAGCCGGCAAGTGCCCGCATCCACCCGCGCAGCGCTCGAAGCCTATGTGCTGGATGCTGACGATACGGCGCTGACTCAGGCCCTGAAGCAGGCCCGCACCGATAAAACCGGCGCGCCCGCATTGCTGGCCGAGGTGCTCACGTTGCGCGGCGACCCCGTCCGCAAACGTCAGGCGACACATGCCATTCGCAAGCACTACGGTCTGCCGCTGATTCCCGGACCGCCCTGTCGGTCCTGATTGCTCCCACCCTGTTTGGGTGACTCCCTTGGGGCGGAGCCATAGCACCCGGCCACCGGCTCTGCTGCCGGGGCCGGAGGCATCAGTCGTCCATGTTGACGGACAGTCCCTCGGAAGCGGGCTTGTTCTTGTCATCGCCTTCGCTCAGGCGAATGCGCAAGGTCAGGTCGGTCTTGGAGTCGGCGTTGGCCAGCGCCGTGTCCAGGTCAATCTCGCCGCGCTTGTAACGCTCGTAGATGCTCTGGTCAAAGGTGTGCATGCCGTAACTGGCACCACTCTTGATCGCGTCCCGTAGCACGTTGATCTTGCCCTGCTGGATCAGGTCTGCGACATAGGAGGTCCGCATCAGCACCTCGGTGACCAGTTTCGCACCCTTGCCATCCACACCCGGCAGCAGACGCTGAGCGATGACACCGGCCAGGTTGAGCGACAGCTCCATCAGCAGGTGCCCGTGCGCTTCCTCGGGGAAGAAGTTGATCAGCCGCTCTACCGCCTGGCTGGCGTTGGTGGCGTGCAGCGTAGCCAGGCACAGGTGCCCGGTGTCGGCATAGGTCAGCGCATGCTTGGCGGTTTCCGGGTCGCGGATTTCGCCAATCATGATCACATCGGGTGCCGCCCGCAGGGCATTGCGCAAGGCTTCCTCGAAGGTCTTGGTGTCAACACCGACCTCGCGCTGCGAAACCAGGGACTTCTGGTGCTCGAAGATGTATTCGATCGGGTCTTCGATGGTGAGAATCTTGCCGTCCTTGGTGGCCGCGCGGTGGTTGACCATGGCGGCCAGCGAGGTGCTTTTACCCGACCCCACCGAGCCCACAACCAGCACCAGCCCACTGCGCAGCTTCATCAATTCAGCGCAAGCCGGTGGCAGGTCGAGATCGTCGAAGGTATAGACCTGGTCCTGAATCAGACGCAACACCATGGCGACTTCGCCACGCTCGTAGTACACGTTGACGCGAAAACGACCGACGCCGTCAATGCTCAGCGCGAGGTTGGCTTCCAGCTCTCTTTCGAAGGCCTCGATCTGCAGCTTGGTCATGAAGCTGTAGGCCATGGCCTGGACTTCCCCGCTTTTCAAAACGGGGGCATTGATGGGGCGGGTGACTCCACCGGATTTCATGTGCGGGCGTGCACCGACACTCAGATGGAGGTCGGAAGCCCGGTGCTCAGCCATCCACGCCAGCAGCTTCTGCATGAGCTTGCCGCGCTCGCTGTTGTCGATCTGGCTGCTCCCTGATTGTTGGAGTTCCATGCTCATTCGCTTGTCTTACGCTCTCCGCACTTGTTTTCCATACGCCGCAGACTGAGATCGCAATTTTTAACAGCCGTCGCCCATTCAGACTCTACCACCAGACGATGCATCCGTAATCCTGCGCAGCCGGCGCCTGCAAGCTGACACCCAACAATGACAAAGTCAGGGATAATGCGGGATCAGGATTTACGGGGAGATTCACATGAGCGAGTTGGCGCCATGGCGCGACCGGCCAGGCAGCGGTCTGATCAAGAGCCTGCGCGGAACGCTGGACCGACTGCCCCTGGGTGAGCGTGTCAACGGAATCATCGACATCGCGGAAGATGCGGTTGTCGACCGACTCCGGGATCGGCTCGAGCTCGCCATTTCCGACATGAACCCCATCCGGGAAAGCGGCCATGGTGGCCCCGACCCCCGCGACGAGGCCCGCAAACGCCTCGCGGCGCTGATCAATCAGGCCAACAGCCAGACCCTGGAAGACGCACAGCAGCACCTGTACCTGCAATTGCTGTCCCAGCTGGTCCCGGACGAGGCCCGCATCCTGTCGGCGATGGCGGATGGCCGCGCCCACGCCATGATCCACGTCGCCGGCGGCCCACCCATCGGCCCGGTCATGCGCCGGGTGCTCGACAACTACTCCTATGTGGGCCGCTCAGCCTCGGTTCGTCTCGAAGACATGACCCCGCAGTATCTGGACCACCTCATCCGGCTCGGCCTGGTGGAAACCGGCCCCGAGGACAAGTCGCTGGAGGTCAAGTACGAGGTCATGGCCAACGACAAGACCATCCGCGCCCTGGGCAAGAAAGTCGAGAAGGAGTTCCGATTCCCGCCGCGCATCCTGCGCCGCACCGTCTTTGCCACCCAGCTGGGACGTGATCTGTGGCATGACTGCGCCCCGGATACCGTCACCATCCAACCGGCGATCTGACCGATGGAATTCTTTGCTGCGGTCTGGGCCGACTTTCAGGCCCACTTCTGGCTCTATCTGTCGATGCCGTTCATCAGTGGCATCGTGGGCTATGGCACCAACGTCGTTGCCGTGCGCATGATGTTCTATCCGCTGGAGTTCTTCGGCATCCCTCCGTTGCTCGGGTGGCAGGGCATCATTCCCCGCCGTGCCGGCAAGATGGCCTCGATTTCCGTCGACACCATCACCGAGAATCTGGTCTCCCCCCAGGAAATGTTCTCCCGGCTGGATGCCGGTCGCATTGCCGACGAACTCGAAGAACCGCTCAACCGTATCGTCGGGCCGTTGACCGACAAGATCATGGAGCGTCACGCCCCGCTGGTGTGGGCCAATACGCCTGCTGCCGTCAAGAAACTGGTGTACGAGCGGGTCAAGAACGAAGCCCCGGAAACCATCAACGAAATGCTCGACCAGGTCCGCAACAACATGGACCGCATGTTCGACATTTCGGAAATGGTGATCACCTCGCTGGTCCGCGACAAGGACCTGCTCAATCGCATGTTCAAGGAAGCCGCCGAGCCGGAATTCCGCTTCATCGAACGCTCCGGCTTCGTCTTCGGTTTCATGTTCGGCATCGCCCAGATGTCGCTGTGGCTGTTCTACAAGGGCCCGTGGATTCTTCCGGTTGCCGGCCTGCTGGTGGGCTACCTCACCAACTGGATTGCCCTGAAGATGATCTTCCAGCCGCAGCAGCCCCGCAAGATTCTGGGATATACCTTCCACGGCCTGTTCCACAAACGCCAGCAGGAAGTCGCACGCGACTACGGCACCCTGGTTTCGCAGGAACTCATCACGCCGGCCAACATCTTCGAGGCCCTGCTCAAGGGGCCGTATTCGGACAAGCTGTTCGCGTTCATCCAGCAACGCGTCACCGCCACACTCGACGAAACCACCAAGCTGGCCAAGCCCTTTGTCGCCCTGACCATGGGCAGCCGCACCTACAACGAGATCAAGACCGATATCGTTGACGCGGTGATGTACGAACTGCCGGACACCATGCACAGCATCGTGCACTACGCCGAGGATGCGATGGACCTGAAGGACACCATCATCACCCGACTCGCCGCACTGCCGCCCGACCGCTTCGAAGGCATGTTGCGCCCGGCTTTCGAGGAAGACGAGTGGATGCTCATCGCCGTCGGTGCGGCCCTGGGCCTGGCGGTCGGTTTCTTCCAGTTGTTCGTCATGTTCGCCGACCAGTTGTCGGCACTCTGACCCCCCTTTCCCGCCCTATCTGAGGAGACCCCATGCTGCACGCCATCGAAGTCGTATTCCTGCGCATCTACATGATGATTTTCAAGGTCGTCACGCGCATCCTTCCATTCAAGCCGCCCCGGGTCTTCGAAGGCCCCGACTCGTCGCTGGAGCTGTGCCGGCACATCGCCAAGGAAGGCCATCAGCGCATCCTGATCGTGACCGACGCCATGCTGGTCAAGCTGGGCCTGCTGGAGAAGATCGAGGCCGAGTTGCAGAAGGCCGGTGCCGAATACTTCGTCTTTGACGGCGTGCTGCCCGACCCGACGGTGGAACTGATCGAAAAAGGTCTCAGCCTGCTCAAGGCCAACAACTGCGATGCCATCCTGGCCGTCGGCGGCGGCTCCTCCATTGATGCCGCCAAGGTCATTGGCGCCCGCGCCAAGAACAACAAACCGGTGCAGAAGATGGCCGGCCTGTTCCGCGTGTTCTTCGGCATGCTGCCGCTGTATGCCATCCCCACCACCGCCGGCACGGGCTCCGAGGTCACGATTGCCGCGGTGGTTTCCGATCCCGAAGCCCAGCGCAAGTTTCCGATCATGGACCTGAAACTGATGCCCACGGCGGCCGCACTGGATGGTGCGATGATGACCGGCCTGCCCCAGCCCATCACCGCCGCCACCGGCATGGATGCGCTGACTCACGCTGTGGAAGCCTTCATTTCGCGCAATGCGATGGCCCATACCGATGCCCCGGCCATCGAAGCCACGCTGCTGATCCTGAAGCACCTGGAAACCGCCTACGACGACGGCGCCAATCTCGAGGCCCGGCAGGGCATGGCGCGCGCCTCGCACCTGGCAGGGATCGCCTTCACCCAGGCCGGTGTGGGCTACGTCCATGCCATCGCGCACAACTTCGGTGCGTACTACCACGTCCCCCATGGGCTGGCGAACGCGATTGTCATGCCGCATGTGCTGGACTACTCGCTGCCCAAATGCGTCGGCCGTCTCGCCGAGCTGGCCCGGGCCTGCCGGGTCGGTGGCGATGGCAGCGACCAGCAGGTGGCCGAAGCCTTCATCCAGAAAATCCGCGACATGAATGCCAAGTTCGGCATCCCGTCCACAATGGACAAGCTCAAGCGCGAGGACATTGCACCGATTGCCACGGCCGCGCGCGCCGAAGCCCGCTTCACCTATGCCGTTCCGCGGTACATGGACCAGGATGCAGCCATGGGCGTGATCAGCAAGATGCTGGTGGCCTGAGCCAGCGCACAGAAAAAAGCCGGGTCGAACCCGGCTTTTTTTATGCCTGAACGTCGGCCAGTATGCTGCCGCCCGACGGCTCCGAACGCGGCTAGAGGTGCGAACCGCGCAGCAGGTAGGCCAGCGCCATCCCTTCCCGGCCGACCTTCTGCTCGGGCAGGGCCTTGCCCTTGGCAGCAGCGGACGACGGGAACAGCTGAAAGGCACGCCCCAGCAGACTGTCATTGACCTTCGGCATCAGCGCGTAGCTGATTTCGGCCATGCGCCCGACCGTGGTCTTCACGCGTTTGGTCCGATTCACGGCGGTATCGAGCACCATCTCGGATGCCTGATCCACCGAGTAGGCCGGCACATAGTTGTACAGCTTGGTCGGCGCGATCATCGGCGTACGCACCAGCGGCATGTAAATGGTGCTGACATCGATGTTGTACTGCTTCACCTCGGAGGCCAGCGCGCGGCAATATGCGTCCAGGGCCGCCTTGCTGGCGATGTACGCGGAAAAACGCGGTGCGTTGGAGAGCACACCAATGGACGAGATGTTGATGATCTGGCCACGCCGGTTTTCGGCCATGCTCGGCAGCAGACGGTGGATCAGACGCACCGACCCCAGGTAGTTCAGCTGAATGGTCCGTTCGACATCATGGAAACGGTCGAGGGACTCCATGACCGCACGGCGGATGGAGCGGCCTGCGTTGTTCAGCAGGATGTCCACACGGTCATGGTCTGCCAGCACCTTTTCGGCCATTTCATCAATGGCCTCCATGCTGTTCAGGTCGCAACTGTAGGCATATGCGCTGCCGCCCTTGGAGCGGATCAGGTCGGCCGTCATTTGCAGCTTCTCCAGGCTCCGCGCGACCAGGATCACGGTGGCGCCATTGGCAGCAAACTTGCGCGCGGACTCGAAGCCAATCCCGCTGGATGCCCCGGTCACCAGCACGACCTTGCCCGACAGCTTCGCGGTCGCGCGGCGGTCGGACTCGGGGTAATCCATCTGCGTCGCCCAGTACTCCCACAGCACCTTGGCGTAGTCACGCAGTGGTGGGCAGCTGATCCCGGAGCCCGCCAGCGCCTCGCGCGCCCGGCGGTCATCGAAGGCCGACTTGTTGGTGACGTAACCCAGCGCGGACACCGGAATGCCGATGGCCTTCGACATCTGCTTCATGGCCACGCTCAATGGCAGCAGCTTTTGCGTCTCCCGCAGACCGGTCTGCACGATGGCCGGCAGTTGCGGCAGTTCGAATTGCCGTGCGAAGCCCGGACCGTGGGCGGCATCGAACAGGATTTCCATCACCTGCCCCACCGAATCCTGCGGCTTCTGCAGCAGATGGAAAGCCTGACCATCGTAGCCCTCCTTGTGGGCAATTTCAACCATGGCCTGGGCCACGTAATCCACCGGAGCCAGCGGCAACTTGCCGCCTTCCACACCGAGCAGTGGCAGCCACTTCGGCACCCCGTTGGTGATGCGCTGGATGGTCTTGAAGAAGTAGTACGGACCGTCGATCTTGTCCATCTCGCCGGTTAGCGACGAACCCACGACCATTCCCGGGCGGTAGACCCGCCACGCCTTCACGCATTCGTTGCGAACGATCTGCTCGGACTCGTACTTGGTGCGGAAATACGGGTGCGAGAGGTCCTGCCCCTCATCGAACATGTCTTCGCCGAAATTGCCGACCCACTGCCCACCGGCGACGGCGATGGAACTGACGTGCTGCAGGCTGACATCGCCCTTGAGCCGGTTCGTGAACTCGACGACATTGCGGGTACCGTCATTGTTGACGCTGTCGCCCGTGGCATCGTCCATGTTCATGTCATAGACGGCGGCCAGGTGGTACACCTGATCGATGACCCCGCTGAGCTTGCGTTCGCTCTGCGGGTCCGTCAGGCCCGGCTGGGTGATATCCCCCCAGACAGCGCGCAACTGCTTTTCCGAGGCATTCAGGGCGCGGCGCAGGCTATCAAACTTGGCGCGAGAACTCTCGCGCACCAGCACATGCACAACGGCATCATCGCGCTTGAGCAGTTCAGCGACGACAAAACGGCCGATAAAACCGGTC
>JBFHON010000076.1:0-10536 GCA_041593295.1 Oceanococcaceae bacterium
ATGCCGATGCCTGCAGCGGTTCACCTTCGGGTGCTCCGGAGGCGGTGACTGTCGGGGCGTCGGATGCGGCGGACCAGGAGTCATCATTCTCCAACCATGGTCCCTGTGTGGATATATTTGCCCCGGGTACCGATATCGTTTCCGCCAGTCATGCCGACAACACCGGCACCGCCGTGATGAGTGGAACCTCGATGGCCTCGCCGCTTGTTGCCGGGGCCGCAGCACTGATCCTGGGGGAAACCCCGGCGCTTGGCGCGGATGATGTGGCGGCGGCGCTTGTGGCCAATGCCACGGTCGATGCGCTGGCGCTCAGCCCGGCCGATGTGGGCTCACCCAACCTGCTGCTGAATGTTGCGCCGCAGGCTGTGAAAAAATAGGCGGGGGCGCGGGTGACGATTCCGCCGGCCGCAGCTGGAGGCTGTGGTTGGCGGGCATGACCACACGATCCCGCGATGCCCCATGAATAACAAAGGTTTAAGCGCGATGACGCTGGAGAACACAATGAACAACGGGATGAAGATTTTGGCCGTGCTGTGCGGCTTGACGGCGTTGACCGCCTGCGACGGCGGACGGGAGATGGCGCGTGCGTCGTCGCTTGATGCCAACCCCGCTACACCCGATGCCGCGGCTTCCGACCCGGCAACCCTGACGACGGACGAGGGGCGTGCCGAAGAAACGCAGGCGGAAGCCGGCGATGAGGTGCCGTCCGAGCTGCAGGTGCTGACGCTGGTGTCGGAATCGGACGGCTTCGGCGAGCCCAGCCTGGGGGTGACCCCGGAGGGGATCATCTTCACCAACCTGGGGAGCTTCATCTATCGCTCGAATGACGGCGGGCACACCTGGGAAAACGTGGGCGACCCGGCGCCGCTGTACCCGAACAACGACCCGGACCTGGCGGTTGACCTCGATGGCAACATCTGGGAGTCGCGGCTGTATGCGCTGGTGTGCAACGAGGTGAGTGTGAGCCAGGATCTCGGCAGCAGCTGGGAGACCTCCCCGGTGGTGTGCAACCTGCCGGTGGGTGACCGTCAGTATGTGGTGCCGACCAAGGACTGCGAGGCCTTCCTGTACTGGCATCAGGTGCCGTCCTTCCAGCAGACCGTGATGCGTACCGCCGACTGCGGAGCAACCTGGCTGCCAACGAATTTCGCCGAGTCACTCGATCACCATCTGCTGGTCAACGAGGGCAGCACCTGGGGGGGCGGGGGCTTTTACAACCCGGTCACCGACAGTGTTTTTCTGACGTACACCCGTGCCGTGGGCACCTTTTCCGAGGACGTTGTAGGTCTGGTCAATGACAAGCCACATCCCGGGTTCAGTGTCTCCACGGACGACTTCAACTGGACGGAGGGTGTGGGCCCGCAGATGGACGGTGGCGTGCTTGGCCTGGGGCTGGTGACGGGGGCTGCGGATGCGGCCGGCAATGTCTACCTGACCTGGGGCGAGTACGTGAATGGCCTGGGCGTGGAGGTGTATGTCGCCAAGAGTGCCGACAACGGGGTTACCTGGAGCGAAAAGGTTCGGGTCGACAAGGGGCTGGGCAGCCGCATCTTCCCGATGATTGCCGCAGGCGATGACGGCCGGGTCGCCGTGGCTTACTACAAGTCGGATGAGGTGGCATTCCCGGACAATGCCGGTCAGTGGACGGTGGAGTTGAGCATTCTGGATTTGCGTGAACCCTCGGCCGCAGACGCCGTGGTCCATCGTCTCTCGTTGTCCGAGGGTCGGGTGATCAAGCAGGATGCTATCTGCATCAGCGGTACGACCTGCTCATCCGGTCGCGAGTTTCTGGATTACTTCGCCCTGAAAGGGATGCCGGATGGCACGGTGATCGCCAATTACAACGAACTCACCGAAGACGGCCAGCTGCGCAACTGGTTTGCGCGCACCCAGGAGCCCTTCCTGAAAGCCCCGTAAGCACGGAGACGGGCGCCAGAAGTCTTCGGCTGTTCTGGCGCCCTTCATGACGCTGATTAATGGGCGTTGTGCTCAGTGGCCGCGGGTTCGGGAGGGTGCGCGGCCACGGGCGTGAATTGCCCGCTGTGCAGGCGCTGTTCCAGTTCCTGCTGAATGCTGGCCGCCCAGCGGTCTTCGTTGCTGCCATCACCGGGCCGGGTGCGGATCAACGTCAGGCTCTGGGTGATGGCGTTGGGGCTGGCAGCACTTTGTCCGAGGCAGGCCGCGCTCAACCACGCCGGTTGCTGGGTCACCACGGGTCCGCAGGCCCGGCGCGAGGCCTGCCAGTCACCCTGGGCAGCTTCCACCGCAGCGAGGATCAACGAGGCCTGGGTATGGCCCGGTTGCAGGTCGAGGATGCGACTCAAGCTCTGGCGTGACAGCGCGAACTGGTGATCATGCTGCCAGTAGGCCGCCTTCATGATCAGGACGTCGAGGTTGCTGTCATCGTTCCACCAGGGGGCCAGTATTCCGGGGATGGGCTGGCTCAGCCCGGTGTCGCGCAGGCTCGCGGCAAGTTCCAGCCGCATGCGGGCCAGCAGCAGGGCCCTGTCGAGGTCATCCGGTGCGCGAGCCCGCTGCTCCTCGGCGTGTTGCAGACGATGCTGCTGCGCATGGCTGAGGCCCGGCGCAGGCTCACCCGGGTGCGTGTGATTCAGGCCGGCCAGCACGGCCGGCGTTGTCAGGGTCAGGAAAAACAGGGCCACCGCGCGGGTGGCCCTGGGTATCAGCGTGAGGTGCACCGTGTCATTCCTCCGGGAACAGGCCGGCATAGGCCGTGTCATCGGCAAAGGAATAGCGTTTGTCCTCAACGCTTCGGGGCTTTGTATCCGCGCTGTCGCTGGTGACGATGTCACGCAGTTCATCGGCAAAGCTGACGGTGCTTGGGGCCGGTTGTTGCGGGATTTCGTCAAAGCTGCGGACGTCATTGTCGGAACAGGCGGCGAATGCACCGCACAGTCCGATCAGCGGGAGGGCTTTAACCGCATTCATGCGCCGGCTCCTGCCACCGGTGTGGCCAGGTACGGGAAACCGTTGCGGTAGGCATCGGCAGAGGGCTTCGCGCCATCATTGACCACGGCGCCGGGGTTGACGACGGTCGGGGTCGGGCCGGACACATCGCAGGTCTGCAGGCTGTTCTTGTTGGTGCCATCGATGGCGCCCATGACCACGGTCAGGGCAATGTCGACCACATCGTCGATGGGGCGCCGACCGTTGGGGAAGCCGCCCAGGTCACAGGCCAGAAAGGCGAGGTCACTCTGGTTGGCGATGGCTGTCGGAGCAATGGCGGTGTTCAGTCGCAGCATTTCACCAACACCGGTCTGGTTGGCCGGCTGCGTGAAGTTGAAGCTGTTGCCATTCACGTTCGCGGTCACGCCGGTCACGAAAGCTGCGACCAGGTCGTTGCGTGGCATGGCCGGCACCGAGTCACCCTGGCCACCGAAGAACAGGATGTCGACCAGAACCGGCAGGCTCGGGTTGGTGACAAACTTCGCGAAGTTGCCCAGGTCATCTTTCGGTGCGCTGCTGTTGAAACGGTCCTTCTGGTCCAGCCCGATGACGACTTCGTTGACCAGCGGCGAACCCAGCCGTGAAACCTGCACGTAAGCACCGCCCTCGACGCTGGGGCCGGTGTTGGTGCTGCCATTGCGCGGGCTGCGCGGGGCGGGGTTCAGAATGCGGCCCTGCGGCAGGCTGGCGGTCGTCCACGCGCCAATCACGGTTTCATCGCCAGCGGTGAGGCAGCTGATGGGGACTTCCAGCGCCAGTGAGGTGACATTGGCATCGCCAATGGTGTTGCTGCGGCTGTCACGGGCGCCGAGCGGGTTCAGGTTGACCAGGTCGAAGACTTCGCCCAGGTTGACCACGAAGCCTTCCCGGCGCTGGCCGACAAAGACCCGCCCCGTGCCACAGCCGTCGATGTTCACATCCCAGATGTGGTTGTCGGCGTAGGTGGCGTAGTCGGCAATGCTCTTGCTGCCAATGTTGTCCAGCGGCTTGATGAACTCGTCGCTGCCGTCGGCGGTGTTGCGGGCGAAGGTTTCCGCTCCGGTACGACGGTCGCCCCGGATCAGCGACAGACGGAAGGTTTCCTGCACCGAAGCGTTCAGCGTGTCGGTTGCCGCCGGGCCAATCGGTCCGATGTTGGAGAGCGGAACGGTGATCTGCTCACCACCGATGTCCAGCGTCGGCGGGTTGAAAATGAGTTCGAGATCGAAGCGGAAGGTCAGGTCTTCGACGGCATCGCCGTTGTTGTCGACATGAATCTCGTAGATGGCATCCGGGTCCAGCGCGAAGTAGTTCGGGCCGCCATAGGCATCCTGCAGTGGCAGGTAGTTGGCGATGAGGGTGACAAAACCCTCGCGGCCGCTTTCGTAGCTGCGAAACATGTAGAAGTCACTGCCGTCGACTTTGGGCAGTTCGGTGATAAACGGCGCCTCGCGGTGGCTGGACGCCAGCACGCTGGTGCTCAAGGCGCAGCCGAGCAGGCCATAACAGAAGAATTTTTTCGACATCCCGGTCCTCGTGATTGTTAAGTGAGACACGGGGTAATACGGGCGGGATGCGCAACTGGATGCAGCGCCTTGCCAAGGGCCCTGTTGGGCGGGCTTCGATACGGCGGCTGGCCGCGCTGGGTTGCACTTCGGGCGCCGGGCCCGAAGTGCGTGCCGGGGCGGTTGTCAGGCGGCGCGCAGGCGCCGGGTGCGGCGCATGCCGACGCTGGAGTCGACCAGGCTCAGGGCAAAGGCCTTGAGTCCGGATTCGTTCGGCCGGGGTTCCTTGCCGCGGCCCATGCGCTTGAGCTGGCGGGTGTACCAGGTCACTTCCATGATCGCGGCGCGATCGACCGGGCCAATACCGGTCTTGATCGGGCGCACGCGGTGCAGCGGGTCATTGCCGCCGAGAATGCGCGCTGCGGCGTCCGGCTCGATAGCCAGCAGGCGGGCAATGCCGATCAGGTCGAGCGAGCCCGAATCCAGCGCGGCCTGCATGCCGGCATGGGTGCGGAAGCCACCGGTCACCATCAGGGGCGTGCTGACGCGGGCGCGCACCTTGTCGGCAAAGTCGAGGAAGTAGGCCTCGCGGGCCTGGGTCGAGGCGCGCTTGCCGGTCATGGCCGGGGCCTCGTAGGTACCGCCGGAGATTTCGATCATGTCGATGCCGCCATCGGCCAGAGCGGCAATGACGTCGAGTGATTCGTCTTCGCTGAAGCCGCCGCGCTGAAAGTCGGCGGAGTTCAGCTTGATGCCGATGGGAAAGTCCGGGGCGGTGGCCGCGCGCATGGCTTCGAGCAGGCGCAGCACGAAGCGGCGCCGGTTTTCGGCGCTGCCGCCCCACTGGTCATCGCGTTGGTTGGTCAGCGGGGACAGGAACTGGCTGACCAGGTAACCGTGGGCGCCGTGAATCTGCACGCCGCTGAACCCGGCCTTGCGGGCCAGTGCCGCGGCGGCGGCAAAGCGGGCGATGATGTCTTCAATTTCGTCGTGACGCAGGGCGCGGGGCACGTCGAAGAAGGCCTGCATGCTCTTGCCGAAGCCGATGGCAGACGGTGCGACATTCTCGGCGTTCAGCCCCTTGGGCGACTGTCGGCCCGGGTGGTTGATCTGCATCCAGATCTGGCTGCCGTTGCTGGTGGCGGCGGAGGCCCACTGGGTCAGCAGGTCGAGGTCGCGCTCATCTTCCAGCACCACATTGCCGGGTTCGCCCAGGGCGCGCCGGTCGACCATCACATTGCCGGTGATCAGCAGGCCGGTGCCGCCCTGTGCCCAGCGCTGGTACAGGCGGACCAGCTCCGGCGTGACCCGGTTGTCCATGGTGCCCAGTGCTTCACTCATTGCGGATTTGACGATGCGGTTGGGCAGGGTCTGGCCACAGGCCAGGGCAAGCGGTGAAGTGATGGCAGGCATGCAGTGCACTCTTTGAAGCGGGTTTGCGGGCCGCCCATCTTAGTGCCGGGGTGGAAGGGTTGCCACTGACGCGGGCGGGTACTCGCCGTACACTCGAATCCGGGTGCCTGCTGTTCACGGCATCGGCGATTTCATCGGGAGACGACATGACCACGACCCACTACCGAGCCTGCAATCTGTGCGAAGCCATCTGCGGGCTGGAGATCAAGGTGGATGCGAACACCATCGTGTCCATCAAGCCGGACAAGGCCGACCCCTTCAGTCGCGGGCACATTTGCCCGAAGGGAGTCGCCCTGCAGGATCTGCAAAATGACCCGGACCGCGTGCGCCAGCCCCTGCGGCGCACCGCGGCGGGCTGGGAAGAGATCTCCTGGGATGCGGCCTTCGAGCTGGTGGCCAGCCGGCTGGCTGCGATCACGCAGGAACACGGCGACGATGCGGTGGCTGCGTACTTCGGCAACCCCAATGTGCACAACTACGGGTCGCTGACACATGCCAGCACCTTCCTCGGGCATATCAAGACACGCAATCGCTTTTCGGCCACATCGGTGGACCAGCTTCCGCATCAGCTGGCGGCGCTGAAGCTCTATGGCCACCAGCTGATGGTGCCGATACCGGACATTGATCGCACGCAGTATTTCCTGGCGCTGGGCTACAACCCGATGGCCTCCAATGGCTCGCTGATGACGGTGCCGGATTTTCCTGGCCGGCTGAAGGCCCTGCAGGCCCGCGGCGGCAGGCTGGTGGTCATCGACCCCCGTCGCAGTGAAACGGCGCAGGTGGCCGATGAGTATCACCCGATCCGGCCAGCACAGGATGCCGCCCTCATGCTGGCACTGATCCACGTGCTGTTTGCGGAGGGTCTGGTCGCACAGCTGCCCGCGTACATCATCGGGCTGGACGCGGTGAGGGAGGCCGTGTCCGCGTTTACACCGGAACAGGTCGCCCCGGCCTGTGGCATTGGCGCCGGGGACATTCGCCGGATTGCACGGGAGTTCGCGACGGCCGAGTCGGCGGTCTGTCATGCGCGCATGGGGTGCTCCACGCAGCTTTATGGGGGGTTGTGCCTGTGGGCTGCCAATGCACTGAACATTCTCAGCGGCAACCTGGACCGGCCGGGCGGGGCGATGTTCACGCAGCCGGCGGTGGACATGGTCGAGTCGCCGACCAGCAAGCCGGGTGCGTTCGGGCGCTGGCACAGCCGGGTGTCGGAACTGCCGGAGTTTTCCGGCGAGTTGCCTGCTGTGTGCATGACCGAAGAGATGGCGACGCCGGGGGCAGGCCAGATCCGCGCGCTGGTCACGTCGGCCGGTAACCCGGTGCTGTCCACGCCGGACGGCAGGGCGCTGGAGGCGCAGCTGGAAAAGCTGGAATTCATGGTCGCGATTGACCTGTACCTGAACGAAACCACCCGCCATGCCGATGTGGTCCTGCCGCCGACCACCACGCTGGAGCACGACCATTACGACCTGATTTTCAACAGCTTTGCGGTACGCAATGTCACGCGTTACAACGCGCCGGTACTGCCCAAGCC
Organism: Oceanococcaceae bacterium; assembly: GCA_041593295.1. Taxonomy (GTDB): domain Bacteria; phylum Pseudomonadota; class Gammaproteobacteria; order Nevskiales; family Oceanococcaceae; genus MS8. The sequence continues at coordinate 7,399 of JBFHON010000076.1, forward strand.
AGAGGGCAGCTATCACGACTGGGAGATCTTTCAGCAGCTGGGTGCCCACTATGCCCGGCACATCGGGCGCCCGGTACGACCGATGCCGCGGCCCGAGCAGATCATCGACATGGGGCTGCAGATGGGGCGCTACGGTAAGGCAGCGGGTCACCCGGCGGCATTGTCGCTGGAGGCCCTGAAGGCGCAGCCCCACGGGGTGGACCTGGGGCCCCTGCAACCCTGCCTGCCGGCGCGTTTGCAGACCCCGGAAAAGCAGGTGAACCTGGCGGATGCCTTCTATCTGGACGACATTGCGCGGGTGGAGGCGCAGCTGCAGAACGCCGCGCCTGCCGGGGATGCGCTGCTGCTGATCGGTCGTCGCCATGTTCGCAGCAACAATTCGTGGATGCACAATGCCCAGCGTCTGGTCAAAGGCAAACCGCGAGACCAGTTGTTGATGCACCCCGCCGACCTGCACAAGCGCGGGCTGGTGGACGGGGCGCAGGTCTCGGTGCGCTCCCGCACCGGGTCGGTGCAGGTGGCCGTGGTTGCCAGCGAAGACATGATGCCGGGGGTGGTGTCCCTGCCGCATGGCTGGGGGCATGATCGGGCCGGGGTGCGCATGGAGATTGCCGTGCGCCATGCGGGGGTCAGTGCCAATGACCTGACCGATGCCCGGCTGCTGGATCCGTTGAGCGGAAACGCGGCCGTCAACGGCGTCCCGGTTCAGGTCGAGGCGGCTTAGCGCGCCCCTGAGAGGAAGCGCCTAGCCGCGTGCCGGCGCGCTGTTGCTGCGGTAGCTGAGGTCTTCCAGGGCAACCGCGGGCAGGGTGCCTGATTCGTACAGGCCGGCCCCCACGGTGATCATCGGGCGAAAATTCTCTCCGCTCAGTTCTGCGATCAGCGTGTCTGCCAGCTGGTCGATCCGGGTCTGCCAGGCATCCGCATCGGTGGCCGTTTCGCTCCAGACCACGAAATCTGCCGCGTCCTGGCGGCCCGCGTTGCCGATATGTTCCTGCAGTCTGGTCGCAGCACGGCAAAGCAGGTCTTCATAGCCGAACTCGCCGCTCTGTCGGCGCATGCTCGGGGCGTTGCTGATGGACAGGAAGCCGATGGCCGTCGGGGTCGGGCGCTCGAGCAGGGCTTCCAGGGCTTCGCTGATGCCGGCACGGTTCAGCAAGTGCGTCAGCGGGTCGCGAATATGCTCCTGCTGGTAGCGCAGGCTGGCCTCGTGTTCGGCGGCGGCCAGTCGCTGCAGCGAGCGCATGTCCACGCTGTGCAGTCGCCGCTGCTCCAGCTGCAGCAGCATCGTCAGCGGGGAGATCAGAAATACGATCAGCAGCATCAACAGCATGGCGTAATGGGTCTGTGCTTCGTCCCAGTACAGCCACGCATGCAGGCTGGTGATGAACATCAGGGCGATGATCAGGCAGAGGTTGAAAAGCAGGGCATCGGTGCGTTTGAGGATTGTTCCTGCCAGCACCACCACCAACGGGATGGTGATTGCCAGTACCGGCAGGGTGCCATTCAGAATTGCGGTGCGCTCGGGGCCAAAGTAAAAAACGCTGATCTGGGCGGTGAGCAGGGCGCCTATCAGCGAGAGCCAGGTGATGACAACGCGGTAGATGTACCGCTGGGGGACCAGGTGCAGGCTGACCGAAAGCCCGACCTGGCACAGCGACCAGACGCTCAGGGCTACGAAGTAGAAATGCGGGATGTCCCGCGTTGAAAGGGCGATGACGACCAGGAAGACGTGAATGCAGGTCACCGCCCATGCGCCGATCAGCACCTTGCGACGATTTCCGCCCAGGGCCTCGGCAATGGCCTGCCGTTCCGGGTCTTTTTCCCGAAGCGCGCGGGTGCCTTCCGCGTCCTCATCAGACAGGGTTTGGTCACTCATCCGTATTGTTCACGCACTCCGCGTGGTCAAGGTTTCCAAGCGGCAACCATAGCAAGTCTGGCGGGACTTAGTTGCGCGAGGGATACACCCCTTCAAGAGCGATGATGCAACGCACGCCGATGTACGGCGACATGTGGTTGACCGCTTGGTTGTTGCCGGTGTTGGAGATGGCTGCGCTGCTCAGGTTGGTTGTGGTTGTGGGGCTGGTCTTGTACGTGTTGACGGCCGGCGCCCCCTGCAGCGGCAAGGCGTCAGGTGCGGCGGGGACGGCGTTGTTCGGGTTGCTGGTTGTGGCAGCTTCGGTTGTGCCCTTGGCGGTGTGGCTGTGAGCGGGCATCTGGTTCACAGTCAGGTTATGGGTTTCGGATCCTGCCTTCTCCCCCAGCTGCCGGGGGCTGAGTCCGGGGCCATTGCCGACATGCATGGGAAACCGGCCGCGCATGTCGGGCAGGCCAAACGTGGTTCGCCCATCACCGCCGTAGGTGGTGCCGAGCAGGCTGAAAAGGGCGGAATACTGGGATATCGGCAGGAGCTGGCCGTCACAGTTAGCCCAGCCGCGAGGGGTGAAGTTGTAGGGGACGAAGGCGAGTTGCCCTAACAACTGAGTTCCGCCAGCTTGCGCCTGAGCCACGCCCGGAACGGCGGTGAAACCCAGCGACGCTGCGATGAGAGATGCAGAAAGGAGTGTGGAATTGCGCTTGCCGCCGAAGCAGAGGGCTTTGAGCAGTTTCATGAAGGGGCTCCTAGTTTGCACAAACGGCATAAGGGGTCAGCGTGAGAATGTTCCCGCTGTCCAGGTTGACAATCACCGCGGCAGACACCGTCCAGGTATCCGCGGCGCTGGGGTAGGACGCGGTGAGTGCAGCCCGTCCATCCTGGCTGACAGCAACCTTGCGGCGGATGACCGCAGGTGCGATGGCTGCCGTCCCTCCGCCGCCAACTACCTTGGTGCCGGTCGGGCACTGGACGCTGGCCGTGAGTACGGTGCCGGCGGCGGCATTCGCAGCGGATGTGGCTGCGGTCCCGGTCTGAATTTGCGAACTCACAATGCCGGAGGGGCCTTGCGGTCCCGCGGCCCCGGCCGGGCCTTGCAGGCCCGTTGCGCCGTCATTACCGGCCGGTCCCTGTGCGCCGGTGGCCCCTTTGGGTCCAGCAGGTCCCTGGGGTCCGGTGGCGCCGTCAGTGCCGGCTGGCCCTTGCGGTCCGGCGGGTCCCTGGGGTCCGGTGGTGCCGTCATTGCCGGCTGGCCCTTGCGGTCC
>JBFHON010000077.1:0-10438 GCA_041593295.1 Oceanococcaceae bacterium
CTCCCGGCCCAGCTTTCGCCGCCAAAGATGGGGATGTCGCCGTTCACACCGCTGCGCTGGATGTCGCCCATGGGGGTGTCGAGCGCAAAGGGTGAGGCATTCACGCTGCTGATGGCGTCGGCGAAGGCCGCTTCAAAGCTGGGATCGAGCAGGTTCAGCGTGTTGGGTGTGTTGACGGCGTCCGCGCTGTCGAAGGGCACCAGCCATTGGGTGTCGATGGGGCCGGCGGGGAGTTGATTCCCCACGCCACGCCAGAATTCACGCCAGATATGGCCGCCAACGGAGTCGAGGTTGTTGCGGCGATCCCAGCTGGACAGTACGGCGCAGGCTTCGGTCGCGTCCACCGGCCCGTTGCTGCCGAGCACGGTGCCCAGCGGGCAGTAGGCGGCCAGCACATCGTCCAGCGCGATTTCGGCCGAGTACACCCGGGAGCCCAGCGTGATGTCCTTGAGCTGCGCGTAGGTGAATTTGTTCCCGTCCAGGCCGTCACTGCCCGCCAGGCGCTCGATGACCTGACGCATGCACAGCCGGGTGCGCAGGGTGCGCGGTGTTTCCTCATCGCCGATGATTGCTGCGAAGCCGGTCACCGGCTCGGCAGGGTTGGTCAGCCAGTAGCTGTCGTTGCAGTTGTGGACCCAGTCGTTGCGTTCCAGCGTGGGCAGATTTGCCCGGCCGAAGATGCCGGGTGCGGGGGCGTCGGGGTCGGTATCCCACTCACAGGCGGAGCGTGAGCCGTCGAGCACCGGCAAGCCCGGGACCAGTTGCTGGAATGCCTGGTGCAGAGGCACGGCCTGGCAGGTCGTGACCTTGGAGTCGGGCACGTTGGGCACGACGGTCACGTCGCCGTAGTACACCGGTTGCCCGGGGCCGGCAGCCACGGTGTTCACCCAGGGCACGCCGAGCACGCTGGCATGCAGTTCCTTGAACTCGGTGAGCGACTGGGCCCGGTTCCAGCGGAAGAACTGGTTCATCAGGCGGTCGTTCTCCGCATTGGCATCCCGCATGGTGTAGGCCTTGGCGTTGCTCCACTCGAGGACCGGCACACCCGAGACCTGAAACTCGATCATCGGTCCGTAGTGGCTGGAGTACAGCGTGCGGGTTTCCGTGGTGACCGAACCGTCGGCTTCCATGATCTCGACGCTGACCTCGTGGGCTTCCATGTCCCGGAAACCGGAGTCATAGAGGTATTGTGTGGGGTCAGCCGGATTCAGCGTGAGTTCATACAGGCCGAAACGGTAGGCGGTGGATACGGTGTGGCTCCAGGCGAACTGGTCGGTAAACCCGATCAGCGCTGCAGGAACGCCATACAGACCCACCCCCATGATGTTCACATCGGGGAGGATGCCGTGGGCGAGGTACAGGCGTTCCGTGCCACTCCACGGGAAGTGCGGGTTGCCGAACAGCATGGGCGAGCCGTTGGCCGAGGCTTCGGGGCCGATGCCGTACATGTTGGAGCCGATGGGCAGGCCGTTGGCCAGCGGGAAGTCGGCCTTGTCGAGCTGGGAAATGGCATCCGGGCTGGCGACCAGCGGGGGGTTGTCCAGGCTGGGTGGCTGGGCCGAGCCAATGCCTTCGACGAACACGCTGCTGGAGGCCAGCACCACGAGCCGGAAGTAGCGCCGGTACATGTCGTCCAGGGTAATCGGGCCGATCCACTCGGCATCGGCGCAGCTGGCATGGCGGCCCGGGTGCTCACCGGCGCGCAGTTCACGCACATAGCGGTTGTACCCGGCGACAAAGCCCTCTGTGGCGGCGATCGCTTCGGCATCCGAGTTCTGTGCAACCGGGGCGATGGCTTCCGGGGTCGCAACATGCTTCCAGAAAAAGTCGGAGTCCACATTGTTGGCCGTGGTGCCGTTGGCGACGATGGTGTAGGTCCCGTCGCGGCCAAAATACCGCGAGCGCTCACCGCGGATGGTCATCAGGTCTTCGGCCAGTACACACAGGTTGTCCTCGGCGTGCACGTAGCCATAGCCGTAGCCGAAGCCCTTGAAGTCATCGGCAAAAATATGGGGCACACCCCGTTCCGTGCGAATGACTTCAGCGCGCAATGCGGACTCTTCGCCGGGTGCGGTGGGGCTGTCGATGGTAGGGGCGGGGTTGTCGCGTCCGCCCTGACAGGCGGCCAGACTGGCCGTCAGGGCGAGGGTAGGCAGGGCCTTGAGCAAGGCGCGCATGGTTGTCTCCGGGTGTGTCTCTCTGGCGCAGAGGATATCAGTGTCCCGATTTCCGGCGGGGCTTGGCCTACCATGCTCGTTTGCATGATCGATTCCGTTTCGTGAGCCCTGTGTCTGAGCCCATCGCCAACGCCCCGGAAGTGGCAGCCGTCGTCGTCAGCTTTCACCCGGATGTGCCCCGGTTGCTGGCACTGGCGGGACGGTTGCAGGAGCAGGGGTGTCTGGTCATCGTCGTCGACAACGGCAGCCCCATGCCTGCAGTGCAGGAGATGCTGGGTGGCGGCAATGGCGAGATTCACTGGGTCTGTCTGCCGGAAAACGTCGGCGTCGGCGCCGCGCAGAATGCCGGTATTCGGGTTGCACGACAGGCCGGCGTACGCTATCTGGCGCTTTTCGACCAGGACAGTCAACCGGATGACAGCATGATCGCCGCACTGCTGGCCGTCGCTAAGGAGGTGGAGGGCCGGGGGCAAAAGCTGGCAGCAGTCGGCGCATGCTATCGGGATGCCCGGCAGAACAACCCGCCGCCGTTCATTCGTACCGCTGCCGGCCGCTTGCACCGGATGCGCCGGCAGGGTGCTGAGCACAGCGTGGAAGTCGACTATGTCATTTCTTCCGGTTCGCTGATCCCGCTGTCGACGCTGGATGCCGTGGGGCTGATGGACGAGTCGCTTTTCATCGACTATGTCGATATCGAGTGGGGTCTGCGTGCGCGTGCCCGGGGTTATCTCAGCTATGGGGCCTGGGAAGCGCTGCTGCATCACGAGTTGGGTGATGACCCTGTCATTGTTGGGCGCCGTGCCTACCCGGCGCGCAGCCCGCTACGCTATTACTATATGTTCCGGAATGTATGGGCCCTGATGCGCAAGCCCTATGTACCGCGCGGCTGGAAGTTCGTGGAGTCTTACCGGCTCGTGCTCCGGGCGATTGTCTGGGTCGGGTTTGGCCGCGGCGATGCCCGCCGCAACTTTCACGCCATGGCCCGGGGTATGCGGGACGGGTGGCGTGGCATGACGGGGCCGATGCCTGCGGAATACGAATCAACAATCAAAAAACTATGAAAATACTTGTTACCGGTGGGGCAGGCTTCATCGGCTCGGCTCTGGTGCGCCACGTGCTGGAGCACACCAATCACAACATTATCAATGTGGACAAGCTGACCTATGCCGCTTGCCCGGAGGCTATCGCTGCGCAGACGGCGGCCGCTGGCGAGCGCTATGTGTTCATCCAGGAGGATATTGGTGATGAAGCGGCCATGCTCACCCTCCTGCAGGCACACCAGCCACAGGTGGTGATGCACCTCGCGGCAGAGTCCCATGTGGATCGTTCCATCGACGGGCCGGCAGCCTTTGTGCAGACCAACATCGTGGGCACCTACGCCTTGCTGCAGGCCACGCTGGCCTATTACGACGCACTGCCCGAGGAACTGCGTTCGCAGTTCCGGTTCCACCACATCAGCACCGATGAGGTTTTCGGCACGCTGGGGGCGGAGGGCCTGTTCACCGAGGAGACGCCTTATGCGCCCAACTCGCCCTATTCGGCGAGCAAGGCCGCTTCGGATCACCTGGTGCGGGCCTGGCACCACACCTACGGCCTGCCGGTGGTGATGACCAATTGCTCCAACAACTATGGTCCCTGGCAGTTCCCTGAAAAGCTGATACCGGTAGTGATCCTGAAAGCCCTGGCCGGGGAGCCGATTCCGGTCTACGGTCAAGGAGACAACATCCGTGACTGGCTGTTTGTGGATGACCATGCCCGGGCCCTGCTGCAGGTCGTGGAAAATGGCGAACTGGGCGAGAGTTACAACATCGGTGGCCACAACGAGTGGAAGAACATCGATGTGGTGCGTCTGATCTGCTCGCTGCTCGATGAGCTGCAGCCAGCAGCCCGACCCTATGCCGAGCAAATCACCTTCGTGACTGATCGCCCGGGTCATGATGCGCGCTATGCCATCGATGCCGGAAAAATCCAGCGCGAACTGGGCTGGCAGCCGGAAGAGACCTTTGAAACCGGGCTGCGCAAGACCGTGCAGTGGTATCTGGACAACCGGGACTGGTGCCACGCCATGCAGGTCCGTGGGCAGGCAGGGCAGCGCTTGGGGCTGCGTCGCAGCACGTCTGCCGGAGCTCAGGCATGAAGGGCATCATTCTCGCCGGTGGGTCGGGCACCCGTCTGTATCCGGCGACTCAGGCGGTGTCCAAGCAGCTGCTGCCGGTTTACGACAAGCCGATGATCTATTACCCGCTGACCACCCTGATGCTGGCGGGGATTCGCGAAATCCTGATCATCTCCACACCGCTGGATACCCCGCGTTTCGAAGCACTGCTGGGGGATGGCTCGCAATGGGGAATTTCACTGCAGTATCAGGTTCAGCCCAGCCCTGATGGCCTGGCGCAGGCCTTTTTGCTCGGTGAGGAATTCATCAACGGCGACGCCTGCGCACTGGTGCTGGGCGACAACCTGTTTTTTGGCCATGAGCTGGCCGATGCGCTGCAGCGCGCGGCCGCGCAGCCGCGCGGGGCAACGGTGTTTGCCTATGCCGTCAACGACCCGGAGCGTTACGGTGTCGTGCATTTCGACAAGAGCGGGAAGGCGCTGGGAATTGAAGAAAAGCCCCGGCAGCCCAAGTCGCGTTATGCCGTTACCGGCCTGTATTTCTATGACGACCAGGTGGTAAAACACGCCCGGCAGATCACGCCATCGGCGCGCGGCGAGCTGGAAATTACCGACCTGAACGAGCGTTATCTGCGTGAAGGCGGGCTGCGTGTGGAGCGCATGGGCCGTGGTACCGCCTGGCTGGATACCGGCACGCATGATTCCCTGCTGGAAGCCGGGATGTTCATTCATACGCTGGAAAAACGGCAGGGCCTGAAAATCGCCAGCCCGGAAGAGGTCGCCTACCGGTCGGGGTTCATTGATATCGCACAGCTCCGCAGCCTGGCAAAACCGCTGATCAAAAGCGGTTATGGCGAATACCTGATGCGCATAGCGGCAGAGGAAGAAGCATGAAAGTGACGAAAACAGCGCTGGAGGGGGTGCTTCTTCTCGAACCCCAGGTCTTCGGCGATGACCGGGGCTGGTTCATGGAGGCCTTCAACGCCTCGAAGTTTGCTGCGGCCACCGGCTGCGCCAAGGCCTTTGTGCAGGACAATCAGTCCCGCTCGGCAAAGGGGGTGCTGCGCGGTCTGCACTACCAGCTCGGCTCCCATCCACAGGACAAGCTGGTCCGGGTGCTTTCAGGCGAGATTTTCGATGTGGCGGTGGACATCCGTCGCGGTTCGCCCACCTTTGGCCAGTGGGTTGGCGAAACCCTCTCTGCAGAAAACAAACGGCAATTCTGGGTCCCGGTGGGCTTCGCGCACGGTTTCGTGGTGACCTCGGACAGTGCCGAGGTGCTGTACAAGGTCACCGATGTCTACGATGCCAGTGGCGAGCGCAGCATTCGCTGGGATGATCCGGACATCGGCATCGACTGGCCACTGGAAGGGGCTCCCGTCCTGTCAGGCAAGGATGCCGTGGCCCCCCGCCTTGCGGGCGCCGAGATTTTCGAGAACCCGCAATGATGCCGCGCAAGGTCCTGGTCACCGGAGCGCAGGGCCAGCTGGGAAGGGCGCTGCAGGCGCTGGCACCTGACGACCTCACGGTCATCGGCTGTTCGAGCGCCGAACTGGATATCACCGATGCGAAGCAGGTCGACAGTTGCCTGGCAGCACACCGTCCGAATGTGGTGATCAATGCGGCGGCCTACACGGCCGTCGACAAGGCGGAGTCCGAGCCCGAGCGGGCACGTCTGGTCAATACCGAAGGGGCGCGGAACATCGCGGCCGCCAGCATCCGGTACGGGGCCTGGCCCATCCAGATCTCCACCGATTTCGTCTTTGACGGCACGCAGTCCACGCCGTACACGCCCGAGGTGCCGACCAACCCCCTCAGTGTGTACGGGGTGACCAAGCGCGATGGTGAACTCGCCGCGCATGCGGCCAGCGAAGGGCAGGCCACCATTCTCCGGACCTCATGGGTCTACGGGCCGGTGGGCAGTAACTTCCTGCTCACGATGCTGCGGCTGATGCAGGAGCGTGACGAGCTGGGCGTGGTATGCGACCAGATCGGCACGCCCACCAGCACCTACAGCATCAGCCGGGCACTGTTTGCCCTGGTGCAGCAGGACCTGGGGCGTGGAGAGATCCTGCACTGGACCGATGCCGGGGTAGCCAGCTGGTATGACTTTGCCTGCCGTGTGAAGGAGTGTGGCGAACGCTACGGTCTTTTGGGGGCCGGATCAGCCGTAGTGCGCCCGATCCCGACAGTCGAATACCCAGTGCCCGCAGTCCGCCCCAGATTCAGTGTCATGCAGGTGTCAGGGCTACTCGGTCGCAACGGTACTCACTGGGCAACCGAAGTTGGTCAAATGCTGCAGGAAATTGCGGGCGCTGCTTAGGGTGTGCGCCTGACGACCTGCACGAGGTGTCGCCATCGCTGCTGGAATCGCCGGGATCTGGTGGCGATTTGTTCCTAAGCTACTGCGATTGCACCCAAATGGTTTCCTTTGCTCGCGCCGCAAGCTTGTTCATCAGTTTGGGCTCGCTGCCGATAAGAAAATACATTTCACCGGTGCCAGTAGCGGGGTCCTGCGTATGGGCAGCCAGGATCAGCATGTGCGGTAATGCCGATTTCAACTTGGCAAAGACATCCCGGCCATACACTCTGAAATGACCGTGCTGATCCTCGCGCGGGAACCCCCAGTCTTGGGTGTGTTTCTGACGAACCGGATCCGGGAATGAAAGAAAGACAAAGCCGTCCGGGCGCACAATACGTGCAAGTTCCTTGAGTGCGGCGCCGTCATCGGGCACATGCTCGATCACGTGGTTGCAAATGACGATGTCGTAGCTGGCGTCTGGACGGTCGATGTCTTGCAGGTCCAGCGAGTTGGTCCCGCCGAATACAGAGACTTCATGTTGCGCAAACCACTCCGCCGGCACGGCCTTGTCTTCTGAGAACTGCAATGCCGTCTTTCCACGGCAGAAAGCATCGCCGATATCCGCAAAGGCTTGGCGAAAGGCCCGGTGACGCTCCAGCGATTGGCAGCCATTGCAGCGTGGCGCTGCGCTGGAGTCGACTGCCGTGCGGCCGTTGGGCCCGGGGCCAAAAGAGGACCCTCCACAGATATTGCAGCGCATGGCCTGCGCGGGTTTCGCCGAGTCATTGCTGTGGGGAGCCGTGTGATGCGAGGTTCCCGGTGCAATCCCAAGCACGCGGCTGGCAGATTGTGAGCTGGCATCCTCTTCGCATACATCCGGCGTGGTGGCAGAAAAAACAAACATGTCGCGAAGCTGCTCGCTGGCCTGAGTGCCCAGATGCACGGGGTTGATTGCGAGTCCGCGGTGGTGCAGGTTCGAACGTGACAGCGTGCGGTAGGTTGCCCGGTCGCCGGGCGAGCTGCCACACGCAGGGCAGGTGAATTCGATCGCGTCCGCGGCTTCAGCTGTTGGCTGGGCTTCCATCCAGTTGCACAGGTTGCAGCGGCGGCCGGCGCTGGACCGGCAGATTTCCAGCATCGGCAGCTCGTTCTCGAAAACCGGGTGCACGGCGATGGTGGTTTCGTCGACCTGGGCGGCGATGGTGGGGCGGGTCTTGTTCGATAACGCGACGATCCCCGGAATGTCGATCAGCGCGTAACCCAGGCTCTCGTAGTAAAAGCTGAGTTCCACATCCATCAGGTCCTGCGGGCGCTCCGGGCTGAAGCCGCCGTGCTGGCGGAATACTTCCATGCGGATGGCGAACAGCCCGCCCTGTACATGCCAGAACGCGCGCTCGGGGTTGGCGCTGGCATAGTCGGAATTGCGAAAGCTCGAGATCCAGGGCTGGGCTGCGTAGGTCGCCCCGTTGTACCAGCGGGGCGAGTAGGCGCGCTGCCCGCCGAGGGCCGCGTTCGGGTGCTCGCGCATGCTGGTCAGCACCTGCCGCTCCCACCCGCGTTTGAGAATCAGCCCTTCGTTGCTGCAGACATAGATCGCGAACTCGGACTCGGCCATTTCCAGGGCCAGGTTCGACGCCGGGCCGCAGTAGATATTCTCGGCCAGTGCGAGTATGCGGATGCGGGAGTCGCCGGCCGCGAGCGCCTGCAACTGGGCCACGAAAGCCGGGTCGCTGGCGTTGTCGACAATCGTCAGCCGGAACGGCGTGGTGGTGTGCTCCAGCACGCTGCGGATGGCGCGTTCGGTGGCTGCCCAGTTGCCGTAGTTGTCACGGTGGAAGGTCACCATGAAGATATCCAGCGGTGGCCGGCAGGCCGCGTCCAGAAGGGTGTCGACCGTCTTCAACGTGCCGACCTGCGTCTGCACGGTGTTGCGGGCATGTCGCGCAAGGGCCAGATACTCGTCCGTGGGCAGGGTCGCCAGCCGGTCCAGGCAGCGGGCCAGTGCCTGACTGTCACGCGGAGGGGCCAGATAGCCATTGATGCCGTGAGTGATGAATTCGGGGATGGCGGCGACGGTGGTGCTGACGACGGGAACACCCGCGGCCATGGCCTCGAACAGGACGGTGGGCATGCCGTCCAGATCACCATTTTCCGCTTCGACGCAGGGCAGGCAACAGACGTCTGCGGTGTTCAGGATGTCGGCCAGCACGTCGGTGCCTTCGTAGCTGCCGTGAAAGCGGACCTGTGACTCCAGGTTCCGGGCGGTGACCTGCGCCTGCAGTTCTTCCTGCAGCGGGCCGTAGCCATAGATGTCGACGGTCAGGGCGGACCGGGCCTGGGCGACCGCGTCGATCAGATAACGCAGGCCCTTCTTCTCGATCAGGCGCGCCAGCACGACCACCCGCAAGGGCGACTCCGGGTCGTGCCCACGCGGTGCGCATTTCTGCAGCAGCGGCGCCAGGTCAATGGCCTGCGGGGTGAAGCTGAACAGCGGCCCCGGAACGCCGGCATCCGCCAGAAAGCGGCGGTGATATTCGCCGTGCACCATCACGCGCGCGCAGTAGGCGCTCTGGGTAACGGCGGCAATCTGGTTCCGTTCACGATTGCTGTGGTGGAAGATGTCCACCGCATGCGGCATGAATGAGAAGGGAATGCCGGCCTGTTCTGCGGCCGGCCACACCAGGCGGGTAACAGCCGGGTAGGCAAAGTGGCTATGCACCCAGTTGCGCTGGTCGGCCGCAAGCAGGGTGGCCAGTTCATCGGCGTCGGCTACTTGTCGGGCGGGGACATCGGGTGCCTGTGTTGCAGCCCGGTCCGGGGCGCTGTGGAAATAGACCACCACGTCGATGGATCGGCGCTTCAGCTCGTGCAGTTCTTCCAGTACGAATGTCTGTGACAACGCGGGCCAGTCCCACAGGACATAGGCCAGGCGCAATTCCGACTCTCCCCGCACGGGGGTGGGCGCGTACTTGCGGCGAACCCGTTCCTCGTTGCGCGCTAGCGGTTCGCGGTGGGTGATGTTGTTCAGGCTCTGCGCCAGAAAGTAGTCCGCCAGGACATGTGGCGTGAAGCGGGGTGGGTAGGTGCGGGTAAAACGCAGGATCAGATCCCAGTCCACCAGCCGTGTCAGGTCTTCGTCGAAGCCACCCAGCTGGAGGTAGACCGAGCGATGGTGGGCGAAAATGTTCAGGTCAATGAAGTTCTGACGCAAAAGCTCCGGCCAGTCGAACGCGACACAGCGCACGAACTCGGTCTGTCGGGCATCGTCGCGCACGGCCAGCCCGGCGTAGTGCGTGCGGGCCGGCGTCTGCACGAAGGCCTGCGCCGTCAGCAGCAGATATTCGGGATGCCAAAGGTTGTCGGAGTCCAGGTAGGCCACCCAGTCTCCGCTGGCTGCGGCCAGCCCGGCATTGCGCGCGGCGCTGACGCCGGCATGTGGCAGGCTGAGGTAGCGAATCTGTCCGCTGGCGATGGCCGGTTCATACTGCTCGCGGATCAGTTCCTCGGAGCCATCATCGCTGCCGTCATCACAGATGAGCAGTTCCCAGTGCGGGTAGCGCTGGGCGATGACGGATTCGACCGCGCGCACCAGCGTATCCCGGCGATTCCAGGTCGGGAGGATGATGCTGAAGCGCTTGCTGCAACCGGCAAGCTGCTGCTCGGCTGCTGCGACCTGCTCGGCGGTCAGTTCCTGGGCGACCGAGGCGCGGGAGTGTGCCGGTACTGAGGGAAGTGCCGTGCGGCGGGGTGTCGTGGCCTTCGCCGGTGTGGGGTCGCGGCCTTCGTGCTGCCCCCGGGTCAGAAAGTGGGTGAACGCATCAACACTGCTGCCCGCAACATCGGC
>JBFHON010000078.1:0-10434 GCA_041593295.1 Oceanococcaceae bacterium
TCCTGCAGCGCATCGAGCACCTCTTCATAGAGGGCGAGTTCGCGCGACAGGGACCGTTCACGCGCGGACAGCACCTTGTCTTCGAAGTGCTTGAGTTCCTCGGTGATATAGCGCTCGACCCCTTTCAGGGTCTGTCGGCGGGTGTAGTGCGTCGGCGCGCTCTCTGCCCGCGAGCGCGGCAGTTCGATGTAGTAGCCGTGGACCCGGTTGTAGCCAACTTTCAGCGCATCCAGGCCGGTGCTTTCCTTTTCCCGTTGCTCGAATTCGCGCAGGAAGGAGGCGGTATCGCTGGCCAGTTGGCGCAGCTCATCGAGTTCCGGGTCAAACCCGCTGGCGATCACGCCGCCGTCACGGGCCAGGACCGGGGGCTCGGTGGCAATGGCACCGCGCAGCCAGTGCGCGAGTTGGCCGTGGGCGCCCAGCGCGTTTCCGGCCTCCGACCAGTCTGCGGACTGTGGCAGGTTCGCGGCGATATCCGGCAGCCGCGCCAGGGTGTTTGCCAGGGCATCAAGGTCACGCGGACGCGCGCTGCGCAATGCGATGCGGGTGGTGATGCGCTCGACATCGCAGACCGGCTTCAGTGCTTCCCGCAGGGCGTCGGCATGGGGTTCGAGCGCCTGCACCCGGGCCTGTCGCTGCTGGCACTGGGCCACGTTGGCCAGTGGGCGCAGCATCCACTCGCGCAGCTTGCGGCTGCCCATGGTTGTCACCGCCGTGTCGACCAGTTGCAGCAGGGTGGGGTTGTCGCGGGACTGCGCGTCGGGCAGCAGGTCCAGGTTGCGCCGCGAAGTGGCGTCGATCTGCAGATAGTCTGCTGTCGGACGCTGGCGCAGGTTGTCGAGGTGTGGCAACGCGGTGCGTTGCGTGTCCTGCGCATAACTCAGTGCCGCACCGGCCGCGCAGATAGCCGCCGGCATGTCTTCGCAGCCGAACGGGCGCAGGTCCGGCGTATCAAACTGCTCGGTCAGCAGGCGGTAGGCGCTGGGGTAGGCAAAGTGCCATTCGGGCCATTCACGCACACCGGTCAGGTTCCAGGCCTGCAACTGGGGGACGATCTCCGGAACACCGACACACTCGGCGGCGTTGTATTCGGTCATCGCACGCGCCAGCTCATCGGCGCTGGTGAACTCCGCGACCTCCATGCGGCCTGCGGCCAGATCGAGCGCGGCCATGCCCCAGGTCTGCTTGTTGCGGGCCACCGCCAGCAGGATGGAGGCGCTGCGGGCCTCCAGCAGGCTTTCGTCGGTGAGCGTTCCAGGGGTGACGATGCGCACGACCTTGCGCTCCATCGGGCCCTTGGCCTTGGGGTCGCCAAACTGTTCGGCGATCGCCACACATTCGCCCTTGCGGACCAGCCGGCCCAGGTACTGCTCGCAGGCATGCACCGGGATGCCGGCCATCGGAACTTTCTGCCCGCCGCTTTCACCGCGGCTGGTCAGCGTGATGTCCAGCAGTTGCGCGGCGCGCTCGGCGTCGCCGAAAAACAGCTCGTAGAAATCACCCATGCGATAGAACAGCAGACGTCCCGGATGCTCGGCCTTGATGGCGAGGTATTGGGCGATCATGGGCGTGTGCTGCATGGGGCTCGGGCGTGGGGCAAGCAAAAGGGCCGAGTATCCTATCCCGCCATTGCAAGCCAGGTGGGCTGCGTTCCATGTCGAGCATTGAAATTCCCTGGTCGCGGGTTGGCGAAACCCTCGCGGCACGCGCGCAGACGCTGTTCGTGATCGAGGGAGGAGCCGGTGGTGCCGTGTGTGCTGCGGCAACCGAGTCGCCAGGTGCGTCGCGCTGGTTCGCCGGCGGGCTGGTGGCCTATGGCGACGGCGTCAAGCGCGGGTGGCTCGGCGTCGACCCGCAGCTCATCACCCGGCATGGCGCCGTCAGTGCGCCCGTGGTGGCGGCGATGGTGGAAGGGGCCCCGGAAGAGTTTCACTGGGTCTGGGCGGAAAGCGGCATCTACGGCCCCGGCGGCTCGCGCCCGAACAAGCCCGTGGGCACAGTGCATATGGCGCTGCGTGATCCTCAGGGTGTCGTGCATCGCGAATCTGCGCAGATGTCCGGCGACCGCCGGCAAATGCGTAGTCAGATTCAGCAGCTTGGGGCCGCCTTTGTGCTCGAACACCTGCTGCAGCAGGCACCCCGTTAAACTGACCTCACATAGACCGGACGACACCATGGACGAGAATCGCAAAAAGGCGCTGGCCGCAGCGCTGCAACAGATTGAAAAGCAGTTTGGCCGCGGGTCGGTCATGCGCATGGGCGACAAGAGCGCCATCCGTGACATCGAGGCCATTTCCACCGGCTCGCTGCAGCTGGATGTGGCGCTGGGTATTGGCGGGCTGCCGAAAGGCCGGGTCGTGGAAATCTACGGGCCGGAGTCCTCCGGGAAAACCACGCTGACACTGCAGGCCATTGCGCAATCGCAGAAGGCCGGGGGCACCTGCGCCTTCATCGATGCCGAGCACGCACTGGACCCGGAATACGCCCGCAAGCTGGGTGTAAACGTTGACGAACTGCTGGTCAGCCAGCCGGATACGGGCGAACAGGCACTGGAAATTGCCGACATGCTGGTGCGCTCGGGGGCGGTGGACGTGGTCGTAATCGACTCCGTTGCCGCACTGACACCGAAGGCGGAAATCGAAGGCGACATGGGCGATTCCCATGTCGGCCTGCAGGCCCGCCTGATGAGCCAGGCCCTGCGCAAGCTCACCGGCAACATCAAGCGCACCAATACGCTGGTGATCTTCATCAACCAGATCCGCATGAAGATCGGCGTGATGTTCGGTTCCCCGGAGACCACCACCGGTGGTAATGCGCTGAAGTTCTACGCGTCGGTGCGCCTGGATATCCGCCGGATCGGGGCGATCAAGAACCGCGATGAGGTGGTCGGTAACGAAACCCGCGTCAAGGTCGTCAAGAACAAGATGGCGCCGCCCTTCAAGCAGTGCGAATTCGAGATTCTGTACGGCGAGGGCATTTCGGCGGAAGGCGAGCTGATCGACCTGGGTGTAGCCCACGGGCTGATCGACAAGGCCGGTGCCTGGTACAGCTACAACGGCGAGCGGATTGGCCAGGGCAAGGAAAATGTCCGCCAGTTCCTGAAGGCGAACCCGGAAACCACGGCGACACTGGACAAGCTGCTGCGCGAAAAGCTGCTGCCGAAAAAGGATGCTGTGGCAGCAACCGAAGATGAGGCTGCGGCCGAGGCCTGATTGAAGTTGCTCGCCTGTGCCGCGTCGTGAGCCGTTAACGGCACAAACGGCTCCCGCCGCGGCACGTCGCTGGCTGGCGCGGCGGGATTACAGTCGGCGGGAACTGCGGGAACGGCTGCAGCGCGAAGGGCTGGGTGCCGAGGACGCCGAGGCGCTGGTTGCGGAACTGGCCGATGGCTGGTGGCAATCGGATGAGCGCTTTGCAGAAATGCTGGTGCGCACCCGGGCCCGGCAAGGCAAAGGCCCGCGGCTGGTCGCCGCCGAATTCTTTCAGCATGACCTCAGCGCTGCCGATTTTCGCCGGGCCTGCGGCGCAGCCGCGGTGGACTGGCATGCCGCCGGGCACGAGGCTCTGCGTCGCACACGCCATGACGAGCCGGAAAAATTGCGCCAGGTCCTGGTGCGCAAGGGCTTCTCGGCAGATCAGATTCGTGATGTTCTCAAGGAGCGGCTCGGCTGATTTCAGCGCGCAGGGCGGGACTCCCGATAAAATGCGCGGTTTGCTGCGTCCACTTCGAACCGATACCGCGCCATGATCAGCACCAACGCCATTCGCGACAGTTTTCTGCGCTTCTTCGCCGATCGCGAGCACACCGTCGTGCCATCCGCACCGCTGGTGCCGGGTAACGATCCGACGCTTCTGTTCACCAACGCCGGGATGGTCCCGTTCAAGGATGTATTCCTCGGTGTCGAGCAGCGCTCCTACAAGCGGGCGACCAGCTCCCAGCGCTGTGTCCGGGCGGGCGGCAAGCACAATGACCTGGAAAATGTGGGTTATACGGCGCGTCACCACACCTTTTTCGAGATGCTGGGGAACTTCAGCTTCGGCGACTACTTCAAGCGCGAGGCGATTCAGCTGGCCTGGGAGTACCTGACGCGTGAGTTGCAGATTCCTGCAGAGAAGCTCTGGGTAACCGTGTTCGAAGAAGACGACGAAGCGGCAGACATCTGGCTCAAGGAAATCGGTGTCCCGGCTGACCGTCTCTCGCGCATCGGAGCGAAGGACAATTTCTGGCAGATGGGTGATACCGGCCCCTGCGGACCGTGTTCGGAGATTTTCTACGATCACGGCCCCGAGGTCGCTGGCGGGCCTCCCGGCACCCCGGATGAAGATGGCGACCGCTATATCGAGATCTGGAATCTCGTGTTCATGCAGTACGACCGCGCCGCCGATGGCACGCTGACGCCGCTGCCCAACCCCTGTGTCGATACCGGCATGGGTCTGGAGCGAATTGCCGCGGTGCTGCAGGGCGTTCACGACAACTACGACACCGACCAGTTTCTGGCCCTGCTTGGCGCAACCCGGGAGTTGCTGCCCGACGCCGATGCCGGGAGCCGGTCGCTGCGTGTCATTGCTGACCACATCCGCTCCTGCGCCTTCCTGATTGCCGACGGCGTGTTGCCAGCCAATGACGGGCGCGGCTTCGTGCTGCGCCGAATCCTGCGCCGCGCGGTGCGCCATGGTCATCAACTGGGTGCCCGCCAACCGTTCTTCCACAAGCTGGTTGCTGCGCTGGCCGGACAGATGGGTGAAGCCTATCCGGAGCTGACCGAAAAGCAGGACTTCATCGTCCAGGTGATGCGCCAGGAAGAAGAGCGCTTCGCCGAAACGCTGGACCAGGGTTTGAAGCTGCTGGAAGACGAACTTGAGAAGTGCCAGGGCACGCTCGACGGTGCCACGGCATTCAAGCTCTATGACACCTTCGGCTTTCCGCTGGACCTGACCCAGGACTTTGCGCGTGAGCGCAATGTCAGCGTGGATGTGGCCGGCTTCGAGGCCGCAATGGATGAGCAGCGTCAGCGTGCGCGCGCCGCCAGCCAGTTTGGCGCCAAGGCTGGTCTGGGCGAAGCCGCCCGGCGGCAGACCGAGTTCCACGGCTATGACGAGCTGCGCGGCGAGCACACCGCGCTGGCGCTCTGGCACGGCGAAGAAGCCACCACCGCGCTGGGTATCGGCGAGCGGGGAGCAATCATTCTGGATGCGACGCCTTTCTACGCCGAATCCGGCGGGCAGGTCGGCGATACCGGTCTGCTGCGCGGGCCGAATGGCGTTTTCGCTGTCGAAGACACCCGCAAGGACCCGGGGGGCGCCATCGTGCATTTCGGCACGGTGCAGTCCGGACAGATCAACGTCGACGAGAAACTGAGTGCGGAGGTGGATGCCGAGCGCCGCGCCGCCGTCATCCGCAACCACTCGGCCACGCACCTGCTGCATGCGGTGTTGCGTGAAGTGCTGGGAACCCATGTGCAGCAGAAAGGTTCGCTGGTTGCGCCAGATCGCCTGCGCTTCGATTTCGCCCATCTGCAGCCGATCACGGCCGACGAACTGCGCACCATCGAGCAGCGCGTCAACGACGAGGTGCTGAAGAACCAGCCGGCGGAGGTTCGCCTGATGGGCTACCAGGACGCACTGGAGTTCGGCGCCATGGCCCTGTTCGGCGAGAAGTACGGCGAAGAGGTGCGCGTGCTGCGTCTGGGGGAAGTGTCCTGTGAACTGTGCGGCGGGTGCCATGTTCGCGCCACCGGGGACATCGGCTTGTTCAAGATCATCAGTGAATCCGGCGTGGCGTCCGGCGTGCGCCGGATTGAAGCCGTGACCGGAAAGGGTGCCCTGCAATGGCTGCGTGCCCGGCTGGATGTGCTTGAAAAGACCGCTGGCGCGCTGAAGGTGCCCGTTGACGAATTGCCGGAGCGCGTAGCGGCACTGCAGAGCAAGACGAAGGAGCTGGAAAAGGCCGCCGAGAAAGCGGCTGAAGGCGACGCCATGTCGGCGGTGGGCCAGTGGATCAAGGCGGCGGACACCGTGGATGGCGTCGCCGTCATCGTGCAGAAAGCATCGACCGGTGATTCGAAGATTCTGCGGGAAATGGTCGACGCCATCAAAAATCAGACCGAATCCTGTGTGGTGCTGCTGGGTGGCGAGCGCGAGGGCAAGGTGGCCCTGATCGCCGGCGTCAGCAAGAACGCCACGGGCCGGGTCAAGGCCGGTGAACTCGTGAATCAGGCGGCGCAGCTTGTTGGGGGGCGCGGTGGTGGCCGCCCCGATATGGCGCAGGCCGGCGGCAGCCAGCCAGAAAACCTGGATTCGGCCTTGCGCGCGGCGCAGGCCTGGGCGCAGCAACAGCTCGGAAACTGACATGGCATTGATCATCCAGAAATTTGGTGGCACCTCGGTCGGCACCGCCGAGCGCATCGCCCATGTCGCGCGCAAGGTCAAGGCAACCCGGGACGCCGGGAATGACGTGGTGGTCGTGGTTTCGGCCATGAGTGGCGAGACCGACCGGCTGACTGCGCTGGCACGCGAACTGAACCCGGAGATGCCGGCGCGGGAAATGGATGTGCTGTTGTCCACCGGAGAGCAGGTCACCATTGCCTTGCTGGCCATGGCCCTGGAGTCGCTGGGCCAGCCCGCGCGCAGCTATACCGGTGCTCAGGTCCGGATTCTTACCGACTCGGCGCACACCAAGGCGCGGATCGAAAAGATTGATGACGCCCCGATTCGCACCGACCTCGATCAGGGGCGGGTGGTGATCGTGGCCGGTTTTCAGGGTGTGGATGCTGACGGCAACATCACCACCCTGGGGCGGGGCGGCTCGGACACCACGGCGGTAGCGCTGGCTGCTGCGCTGAAGGCGCAGGAATGCCAGATCTACACCGATGTGGATGGCGTCTACACCACCGACCCGCGTATCGAGCCCAAGGCACGGCGACTCAGTCAGATTACCTTCGAGGAAATGCTGGAAATGGCCAGCCTTGGCTCCAAGGTCCTGCAGATTCGCGCCGTCGAGTTCGCCGGTAAATACGCCGTTCCGCTGCGCGTCCTATCCACCTTCGAAGAGGGGCCGGGCACCCTCATCACGCTTGAGAACAACCCCATGGAAGCACCTGTCATTTCCGGTATCGCCTTCAACCGCGATGAAGCCCAGATCACCATGGCCGGCGTCCCCGATCATCCGGGCATCGCATCGCTGATTCTGGGTCCTGTCGGCGCGGCCAACATCGAAGTCGACATGATCGTCCAGAATGCCGGGGCCGACGTCACCGACTTCACCTTCACCGTGCACCACCGCGATTACCAGCGGGCACTGGAAGTCGTGCGCAAGACCGCCGAAGAGCTGGGCGCCCGTGAAGTGATCGGTGACGACTCCATCGCCAAGGTTTCGGTGGTCGGTGTCGGCATGCGCAGCCATGCCGGTGTCGCGAGCAAGATGTTCGCTGCACTGGCGCGCGACAACGTCAACATCCGTATGATTTCCACCTCGGAGATCAAGATATCCGTCGTGGTTGCCGACAAGTATCTGGAGCTCGCAGTGCGCAGTCTGCACAAGGATTTCGGTCTGGAGAACGACCCGGTCGAAGAAACCTTGTAAGCTAGGTCGCTGGAGAACCTGCGCAGGGAGGCTGCACGGGCGTGCAGGGGAGAAGCACAAAAATGTTAATACTGACAAGAAAGCGCGGAGAAACCGTGCTCATAGGGGACGATGTCACGGTTACCGTGCTCGGTGTGAAGGGCCAGCAGGTGCGTATCGGTATTGATGCGCCCAAGGATGTGGAGATACACCGCGAGGAAGTTGTCACGCGCCGCAATGCCAGCGATGACGACGACCAGGAGGCTCCGGCCAAACAACACGTCGCCTGAGAAAAAAGTCGGCAAATTTATGGCGAATTCGGGTATCATTCCCGGCCTTGCCAGAGGGCGCACGATGGGTGCGACACCTCGAAGAACACGGAGAAGTGGCCGAGTGGCTGAAGGCGCTCCCCTGCTAAGGGAGTATGGGGGTTATAGCTTCATCGAGGGTTCGAATCCCTCCTTCTCCGCCAAACAGCAGAAACGCGAGTTTCATTGATCCACAGGGACATCCTGTGCGTCGATGGGCTCGCGTTTTTTATTGTCTGCAGGCATGGCAGCTGCCGGCGGGTGGCTGAGCGCCTTTTGTGTGTTCCTCGAACTGAAGAAACGGGTACGCTTGTATCTCAACCTGGGGAGGGCAGCTGAGGATGAACACTTTGACTCGCGGTAACACCGCAACGCCTGAGCAAGGCGTTGGGGTGAGGAACCGCCTGCTGCCCCGTCGATCTCCTGAGCACAGCGGCGCGCATTCATGACCATTCTGGAAATCATCATTCTGGCCCTGATTCAGGGTCTGACGGAATTTCTGCCGATCTCCAGCTCGGCGCACCTGATCCTGCCTTCCGCCGTTCTGGGCTGGGACAACCAGGGGCTGGCCTTCGATGTGGCCGTGCATGTGGGGAGCCTGGCTGCCGTGGTGATCTATTTTCGTGAGGAACTGGTCCGCCTGACGCAGGGTTGGGTGCAGTCGGTAACCGGCCGGGGGCAAAGCGACGAGGGCTATCTGGCCTGGTGGGTGATGCTGGCAACGATCCCGGCCATCGCCTGCGGCTTCACCTTCAAGGACTATATCGAGTTGTACCTGCGTGCCCCGGAGGTGATTGCGACGACGACCATCGTGTTCGGGTTGCTGTTGTGGTACGCCGACAGGACAGGGCGCCGGGTGCTCGCCGAGCAGCAAATGGGCTGGCGACGCGCCATGCTCATCGGGTTGTCGCAGGCGATCGCACTGATTCCCGGGACGTCACGGTCGGGTATCACCATGACCACGGGTTTGATGACGGGGTTGACGCGGGAGGCTGCGGCACGGTTCTCGTTCTTGCTGTCCATTCCGGTCATTGCCGGTGCCGGGGTCCTGCTGACGCTGGACCTGCTGCAGTCGCCGGAAGAGGTGGACTGGCAGACGCTGGCCTGGGGAAGTGTGCTTTCGTTTGCTGCGGCCTACACCTGCATCAGCCTGTTCCTGACCTGGATTTCGCGCATCGGCATGGGGCCGTTTGTGCTTTATCGCCTTCTGCTGGGGGCGCTGCTGATCGGGTTTATCGTGATCTGATTACCACTGCACGCGGTCGGACCGTGGCACCGCAGATAAGGCTCCGGCTGGGGCCGTGGTGAAACGAAAAAAGGGCGAGAAGGCCTGCGCCTGTCTCGCCCTGTCCGTCTGTGGTGTATCAGTCGGTCTTACACTGGAACGGTGGTTCTTCCGCTCTGTCATGCAGGCCGGTCCATGTGTCCATCACGCTGTTTGAGCAGCCGTGCTTGACGTGGCCCTCGCCATAACCGCAGATTTCAATGATCTGGGCGCAGCTACAGCCTCCGGTGTCGCTCATCAGGAACACGCGTCCTGTCGGGTTCTTGCCGTTGGTCTCGAACAGGCCATTGCCATCCAGTTCAGCCCAGCGGTTTTTGCCCAGGGACTCGATGGCCACGCCGGCGATCGGATCCGTGGTCGTGCCGGGGCAGAGGTCACCTTCGGCATCGTCCACGCCGTCGGCATCGGCATCGGCATCGCAGGCATCACCGGCGCCGTCGCTGTCGAAATCAGCCTGGTCCGGGTTGGCAAGCGTCGGACAATTGTCGATGGCGTTGTCGATGCCGTCACCATCACGATCGGTATCACAGACATCCCCGACGCCATCGCCATCAGCGTCTTCCTGGAACTCATTGAAATCCAGAGGGCAGTTGTCGGTTTCGTCATCAATTCCATCGCCGTCAGTGTCCGGAATGCCGCCTCCGGTGTACTCATCGGCCTGGCCATACACACATTCCACAACACCTTGAGCATCGATCCAGCAGATGTCGTAAATACCTGCGGAGATGGCGCCGACACTGACGCCGATCGGGGCGCCTGCGCCAATGCCGTCACTGGCCTGGGTGACTGTCCAGACCTGGAAAGGCTGGGTGTTGGCCCGGCGTCCCCAGCATTCGACCGTTCCGCGGGATGTGGCAACGCAGCTTTTGTCGAACTGGGCATCCAGGTCGATCGCATCACCATTGACGTAGCCGATTCTGGTTTGGCCGACCTCGTTGTAGCCGCTGTTCATGCAGTCCCCGTTGCCCTCGGCCGTCAGGGTGCACATGGCATAGTGGCCGCCGGCAGCCGGCAGGGCGGTGTTCAGGGCATCGCCTTGCGGGTTGCGGACCTGCCACTGCGGTTCGGTCACATTCCAGCCGCGGCAGCTGAGTGCGGAACTTGCCGCCGTCTTGAAGCAGACCGCATAGGAGGACATCACGACAAACTCGGCGTCACCCCCTGTGTAGACGTCAATAAACGCGGCATCCGTACCGGCAACATAGCTGCCCAGGCACTTCACATTCCCGGCTGCTGTCAGGACGCAGGAGCTCGCGTAACCCACGGCGACTTCAACAGCA
>JBFHON010000079.1:0-10422 GCA_041593295.1 Oceanococcaceae bacterium
GCCAGCGGCTTCAGGCCCTGTGCCTGGGCATCCGACTCACGCATCAGCACCAGCGCGGCGGCACCGTCCGAGATCGAGCTTGCGTTGGCGGCGGTGACCGTGCCGTCCTTGGTGAAAGCCGGGCGCAGTTGCGGGATCTTGTCCGGGCGCGCCTTGTTGGGCTGCTCGTCATGCTCGACCACGGTGTCACCCTTGCGCCCGCGGATGGTGAACGGGGCCACTTCGCTGGCGAACAGGCCTTCATTGACGGCCTTCTTGGCGCGTGTCAGCGATTCGATGGCGTAGGCGTCCTGGTCGGCACGCGAAAAGCTGTACTTTTCGGCAGTTGCATCGGCAAAGCAGCCCATGGCCTTGCCCTTGTCATAGGCGTCTTCCAGCCCGTCCAGGAACATGTGGTCATAGACCTTGTCATGGCCCATGCGCATGCCGGTCCGGCCCTTGGGCAGCAGGTACGGAGCCAGGCTCATGTTCTCCATGCCGCCTGCCACCATCACGTCGTTCGTACCGGCGGCGAGCAGGTCGTGAGCCAGCATGACGGCCTTGAGTCCCGAGCCGCACATCTTGGAAATGGTCGTCGCGCCGGCCGACAACGGCAGGCCGCCCTGCAACCCGGCCTGACGAGCCGGAGCCTGACCCTGACCGGCCATCAGGCAGTTGCCCATGATCACTTCCTGGACGGCCTCAGGCTGGACCCCGGCGCGCTCGACGGCGGCCTTGATGGCAATGCCACCCAGTTCCGCAGCCGGAACACTGCTGAGGTCGCCGAGCATTCCCCCCATCGGGGTGCGCGCTGCGCCGACAATGACTATTGATTCAGACATAAAGAGTTCCTGTTATTTCGGAGCCATGCGGATGGCGCCATCCAGGCGGATGGTTTCACCGTTGAGCATGGGGTTTTCAAAGATCTGCTCGGCCAGCTGGGCGTATTCCTCCGGGTGGCCAAGACGTGACGGGAAGGGAACCTGCCCGCCCAGCGAGGCCTGCGCCTCTTCCGGCAGGGCCGCCATCATCGGGGTCTTGAACAGACCGGGTGCGATGGTCATGAAGCGGATGCCGAATTTGGCAAACTCCCGCGCCAGCGGCAGCGTCATGCCGACCACGCCGCCCTTGGATGCGGAGTAGGCAGCCTGACCAATCTGGCCATCGAAGGCGGCGACCGAGGCGGTGCTGATGACCACGCCGCGCTCACCGGCTGCGTTGGCCTCGCCATTCATCATGGCGGCAGCCGCGATCCGGATCATGTTGAAGGTGCCGATCAGGTTGACATTGATGATCCGGGCAAAGGCTTCCAGCGGCATCGGGCCATCCCGGCCCACGGTGCGCTGCGGGTTGCCGATTCCGGCGCAGTTGACCAGTCCGGTCAGGCGGCCGTAGGCGCTCAGGGCGGTGTCGACAGCAGCTTGTGCATCGGCCTCTTCAACGACGTTGCAGCGGACAAAGGTCGCCCCCAGTTCCGCCGCCAGAGCCTGGCCGGCCTCCGCGTTGAGGTCGGCGATGACGGCCTTGCCACCACCTGCGACGATGCGGCGTACGGTCGCTTCACCCAGGCCGGAAGCCCCACCGGTCACGATGACAACGGATTCGTCGAGTTTCATGTGTCTCTCCTTGGTTCGGAGGCCGGATGCTAGCAGAGCGCCCTGCGTTTGGGCCCAACCATTGGTAGGGATTCACGGTCTGCAGGGCTGTTCGCGCATGCAGGAACGGCGCGTCGCGCCTATTCCTGGGGGCGCTGGGAGCGCGGAAGCCCGCAGACATCGGCGACCGGACAATGCCAGCACTCCGGCTTGCGTGCCTTGCAGATATAGCGCCCATGCAGGATCAGCCAGTGATGGGCGTGTACCCGGTAAGGCTCGGGAATCCGGGCCAGCAGGCCCTTCTCGACGGCCAGAGGGGTTTTTCCGGGGGCAATGCGGGTGCGGTTCGAGACCCGGAAAATGTGGGTGTCGACCGCCATTGTCGGCTGGCCGAAGGCGACATTGAGTACCACATTCGCGGTCTTGCGGCCGACCCCGGGCAGGGCTTCCAGGGCCTCGCGGGTCTGCGGCACCTCGCCGTTGTGGTGCTGCAGCAGCTGTTCGGCCATGGCCACCACATTCCGGGCCTTGGAGTTGAACAGGCCAATGGTGCGGATGTACGGGGTGATGCCCTCGACGCCCAGCCGGGCGATGGCTTCAGGGGTATTGGCCACCGGAAACAGCTTGCGGGTGGCCTTGTTCACCCCGATGTCGGTGGCCTGGGCCGACAGTGTCACCGCGACGACCAGTTCGAAGGGCGTGCTGTATTCCAGCTCCGTGACCGGGTGCGGGTTGCGCTCCTGCAGGCGGGCGAAAAAGGTTTCCACATCGCGCCGTGGCAGGGGCTTGGGGAGCGAGGATTTCGTGGCCATCAGACAGCAGGGTTGGGAGGGCGGCGCGGTGCGCCTTACAGCGCCTTGATCCAGGCTCCGGCCAGAATCAGCGCCCGCTGGCCTTCGGGGACCAGTTCGGCCACGGCCTGGAAGGCGTGGAACATTTCGGCAAAGACGTCGATCTTCACCGCAACGCCGGCCTGCTTGGCGGCCTGGGCGATGGCCCGGCCATCATCCAGCAGGATGTCCTTGCCGGCGGCCTGGACATACATCGGATTCAGGCCCTGATAATCGCCGTGGACCGGGGACAGGAAGGGGTCTGAAAGCGGCATGTCGGCGGCGTAGTACTCCGCACACAGCGCAATGTTCTCGCGGGTGAGCATCGGTTCCGAGTTGCGGTTCCGCTTGACCGATTCGCCGGCCATCTCCAGGTCACCCCAGGGGCAGAACAGCATGTAGCCCTTCGGCTGGGCGAGGCCGGCATCACGTAGCGAAAAGCCCAGGGCCAGCGACAGGCCGCCACCGGCCGAGTCGCCCGCCACGACGATGTTCTCGGCGCCGTATTTTTTGCTCAGTTCGGCGAAGGCGCTCCTGGCATCTTCCAGGGCGGCCGGGGCCGGGTGTTCCGGGGCCAGGCGGTAATCCAGCGAATAGACCGAGCAGCCCGCCGCCAGCGCGAAGCGGCTGGTCATCGAACGATGGGTATTCGGCGAGCCGAAGACGTAAGCACCGCCGTGCAGGTACAGGATCGCGCGGGAAGGATTGCCACCGCGCGGCTTGAACACGCTGGTCGGCCTCCCACCAAGCCGGATTTCCTCATGCACGATATTCTTGGCCAGCCGAGAGACCTTCTGGAAGCGCTCGACGTGGAGCCGAACGGACTCTGGCGGTCGGGTAGCATCCAGGCCGGGCCTTAACAGGTGCCTGATACTCCAGGCCACGATGCGACTGCGCAAACTTGCCAAAAGACAAAATCCGAAAAGATGAAGAGGCCGCGATGGTAGCGCAAACCCCGTTGTTGCAGGCGGTAGACCTGCACAAGAATTATGGTGACGTTCCCGCGGTGCGCGGCATCAGTTTTACGCTGGAGCCGGGAGTTTGCTTCGGTTTGCTGGGCCCCAACGGCGCCGGCAAGACCACCACCATCGAGATTCTCGAAGGCGTGTTGCCGGTCAGCAGCGGGGAGGTTTTGTACAAGGGGGCCGCCCGTGGTGGCCAGTTCATGCAGGAGGTCGGCATTGCCTTTCAGGCGACCGCGCTGCAGGACTACCTGACGGTTCGCGACCAGCTCAAGCTGTTTCGCAGCTTTTACGCCAGGCCGATGCCGATGGACGACCTGATTGCGCTGTGCGCGCTGGAAGATCTGCTCGAGCGGGACTCGCGCAAGCTTTCGGGGGGGCAGCGGCAGCGGTTGCTGCTGGCGCTGGCGCTGGTCAATGACCCGGAGCTGGTCTTCCTCGACGAGCCCACCACCGGTCTGGATCCACAGGCCCGACGCAACGTATGGAGCCTGCTCGAGGGCATCAAGGCGCGGGGCAAGACCATTCTGCTGTCGACCCACTACATGGAAGAGGCCTACCGGCTGTGCGACGAAATCGCGATTGTCGACCACGGCAAAATCATTGCCCAGGGCGCGCCGGCTGAACTGCTGGCGGGTCACTTCGACGAAACCGTCATCGCGTTGCCGATATCGGCGGACCTGCTGCCGCAGGACCTGCCGCTGGATTTCATCGAGACCGCGATGGGTGTCGAGATCATTACCCCGGATGTGGACTCGGCGCTGAAGGCGCTGGCATTCGCGGGCACACCACTGGCCGGGGTGGAATTGCGCAGCCGCACCCTGGAAGACCTGTTTCTGGAGCTGACCGGCGAGGAGCTGCGAGCATGATCGGACGTGTATTTGCCCTGGTCCGGGCCCGAAACCTCGAATTCATGCGGGACCGTTCCACCCTGGGCTGGAACATCCTGCTCCCGGTCCTGCTGGTGGCCGGGCTGGCAGCAGTGTTCGGTGGCGGCGTCCGCCCTCTGTTCAAGGTCGGGGTGATGGGCGACATGGAGGTGGCCAAGGAGCAGACCCGCCTCGAATTCACCCAGTACTTCCAGGGTCAGGATGCTGCGCTGCTGCGCGAGCGGGTCGGCCGGCACCAGATTGATGCCCTGCTGGTGCCTGCCGAGCAGCGTTACTACTACAACCCGGCATCGCCCAAGGGGGCGGTCGTGCACCGGATGCTGCAGACCGGCGGCTGGGAAGCGGTGGCCGAGGACGGCGCCGGCCTGCGCTACATCGACTGGCTGTTGCCGGGCATTCTGGGCATGAACATCATGTTTTCCTGCCTGTTCGGGGTCGGGTACGTCATCGTGCGCTATCGCAAGAACGGTTACCTGAAACGCCTGTCGGCAACGCCGGTCACACCGCTGGACTTCGTGCTGGCGCAGATCATTTCCCGCTTGCTGCTGATCGTCGTGATCACGGTGGCGGTGTTCGCCGGCACCAACGCGATATTTGAATTCCCGGTGCGTGGTCACTATCTCGATCTGTTCGTGCTCACCGTTCTGGGGTGTGCGTCGATGGTCTCCATCGGCCTGTTGGTGGCGGCTCGCATTACCAGTGAGGAGCTGGCCGGGGGTGTGCTCAACTTCGTGGCCTGGCCGATGATGCTGCTGTGCGAGGTATGGTTCAGCCTGGACGGGGCACCCGAGTGGGTTCAGCAGCTCGCACTGACGCTGCCGCTGACACACCTGCTCTCCGGTGCCCGGGCCATCATGTTTGATGGCGCGCCGCTGCTGACGCTGACACCGCAACTGCTGTCGCTGGGCGGGATCACGCTGGTCTGTGTCACGCTGGCTTCGATGACCTTCCGCTGGCGCCAGGTCTGAGGGTGCCGGCCGGGCGTGCATGTCCGGCCGGCGCTTGTATCCCGCGCGGTCGGCGATGCCGCACCCGGGCAGCGTCTACAATACGCGGCTGTTTTGTGCTCATGAGAAGTTGCCCATGCCCGCGTTTCACGCTCCCGAACGTCACCTGATGGGGCCCGGTCCCGCTCCGGTTGATCCCCAGGTCCTGAAAGCCTCTGCCGAGCCAACGCTGGGCCATCTCGACCCCGTATTCATCGACCTGATGAACCAGGTGCAGGAGCAGCTTCGTCGGGTCTTTCTGACCACCAACCCTTTCACCGTGCCGATTTCCGCGCCGGCTACGGGGGCGATGGAGGCCTGCCTGCTCAACGTGCTTGAAGAGGGCGACCCGGTTCTGGTCTGCATCAATGGTGTTTTCGGTGTGCGGCTGGCCGAAATGGCACGGCGCTGTCGAGCCGATGTCACCGAGCTGCACTTCGACTGGGGACGGGCCGTGGATCCTGCGGCAGTCCGCAAGGCGCTGGCAGACAAGCCAGCCAAGCTGGTGTGCTGGGTGCAGGCAGAAACCTCGACCGGGGTGCTGTCGGATTCGGAAGCGCTGGCGGCGATCACCCGTGAGGCCGGTGCGCTGAGCCTGGTGGACTGCGTCACCGCCATTGCCGGGGTGCCGATTCGGGTCGATGAGTGGGGTCTGGACATGGTCTATGCCGGCACCCAGAAGTGCCTTTCCGTACCGCCAGGGCTGGCGCCGATCACCGTCGGTCCCCGGGCGCTGGAAGCAATGGCTGCACGCAAGACGCCGCCGCAGAGCTGGTTCATGGATTTCTCGCTGCTTGGTGGTTACTGGGCCGGTGAGGGCAAGCGCGCGTACCACCACACTGCGCCGGTGAATGCCGTCTACGGACTGCACGAAGGGCTGCGCCTGCTGCTGGAAGAGGGCCTGGAAGCGAGCTGGGCGCGGCATGCGGCGAATGCCCGCAAACTCTGGGCCGGCCTGGAAGTGCTGGGTATCGAATTGGTGGTGCCGCTCGAAGAGCGCCTGCCGCCGCTGACACTGATCCGCATCCCCGAGGGTGTGGACGATGCAGCATTCCGCAAATACCTGCTGGACAACCACAAGCTGGAAATCGGCGCCGGGCTGGGCAAGTTCGCCGGCAGCTGCTGGCGTATTGGCCTGATGGGTTATGGCAGCAATGCCGAAGCCATTGCCCGCTGCCTGAATGCGCTGGCCGACGGCTTGACGCATTTTGGTGTCGCGAGCGATGTGGCTCCGGCCCTGCTGGCCGCCGAAGCCGCCTGAGGTGGCATGCGGGGATGCGGCCGCTCAGGCGGTCGCAACGCCCCGGCTGACATAGGTCCAGGGGCGCGGGCCGGGCAGGTACATCTGTGCCAGTTCGTCGATGACGAAACCGGCCTTGCGCAGCAGGGCCGGGGCATCGCGATGCAGGTTGCAGCCTCCGGCACAGGGTTTCCAGTAGGGGTTGATGCGTTGCTGCCAGCGCGCCACGCCGGCATCCGGTGACAGCCCGTGCTCGCAGAAGTAGAACGCGCCACCCGGTTTGAGTACCCGCCGCATTTCCGCCAGCGCCGCGTCCACGTCGGGAATGGTGCACAGGGTGAAGGTGCAGACGATGCTGTCGAAGCTGGCGTCATCTGCGGGAATGGTTTCCGCGCCCAGTTGCACAATGTTGACCTCCAGGCCGGTCGCAGCGGCGCGGCGCCGGGCCTTGCCTGTCAGCTCCGGGCTGGGGTCGATGGCGCAGAGTTCCTGCACCTGGTCGCGCCGGTAGTGCTGGAGGTTCAGGCCGCTGCCGATGCCGATCTCCAGAACCCGGCCGTGGGCGCGGGGGACAATCTGGGCGCGTTGCTTGTGCATCATGCCGGTGCCGCAGACCAGGTCCAGCAGCGGTGGCAGCACATAGTGCTCGTAGGCTTTTCTGAGCACCTTCTGCCTAGCCGCTGAGTGCTGCCCGCAGACGCTGCAGCTGGGTGTCGCGTTCGGCTTCCGTGTAGGCCACGGGCGGATGTACGCCCCAGACCGGGCGGGGCCATGCGGCGTCGGTCTTGAACCGCGCAAGGTGATGAACGTGCAGCTGCGGGACCATGTTGCCCAGCGCCGCAAGGTTGAGCTTGTCCGGCTTGTAGAGGCTGCGCAGCGCCGCCAGCATTTGCCGCGACTCCGCCATGAACAGGCTGGTTTCCGGAGGCGTGAGTTCGTCGAGTTCGGTCAGCCCTGGCACGCGGGGTACCGCGATCAGCCAGGGGTACTGCGCGTCGTTCATCAACAGCACCCGGCACAGCGTCAGGTCGGTAACCAGGAAGGTGTCGGCTGCCAGCTGCGGGTGCAGTGCAAAGGTATCAGCGTCGCTCATGCTGCCAGCTCACTTCGGCGGTTTGTGTGTGTGCAGCCAGGCTCCGGCCCAGCACAAAAAAGAGATCGGACAGCCGGTTGAGGTATTGCGCCGGGAGGGGGCGCAGGTTGTCGCGGCTGGCCAGCGCCCAGAGTGTGCGTTCGGCCCGACGGCAGACCGTGCGGGCCATGTGTGCCCAGGCAACGGCGGGCGGGCCACCGGGAAGAATGAATTCCCGCAGCGGAGGCAGTTTGGCGTTTTCGGCGCTGGTCGCGGCCTCGACCTGCAGCAAGGCCTCGTCCGTGAGCAGGGTTTCACCGGGCATGGCCAGTTCGCCCCCGAGGTTGAACAGCTGTTGCGAGATGTCGGTCAGCAGTGCGGCCACCGGTTCCGGCAGGTCGTGGGTGCGCCAGACGCCGATGACGGCGTTGAGCTCGTCCACGTCGCCGATGGCATTGATCCGGGCGTCGGTCTTGGGTACCCGGGCAGAACCGGCCAGACCGGTGGTTCCGGCATCTCCGGTGCGTGTCGTGATCTTGCTCAGGCGGTTGCCCATGCTCTTGCTCCTCGCTCAGGCCCGCAGCTCGCTGCATGCGGTCTGGAAGCATAGTCTGCGCACCGCGGCCTGTGTTGTGCATGGCAGGGCTTTCGGTTCCGCGGCCCCTCGGCGATAATGCGCGGTCAACAATTATTAATGTATGGAGAGCGGGATGCGCATTGGTGTTCCGAAGGAAATCAAGGTCCATGAATACCGTGTCGGTCTGACCCCGGCCAGTGTTCAGGAAGCCGTGTTGCACGGGCATGAGGTGCTGATCGAACAGGGCGCCGGGGTTGCCATCGGCCTGCTGGATGCGGATTACATCGCGGCCGGGGCACGCATCGCCGAAAACGCGGAGCAGGTCTTCGCCGAGGCGGAAATGATCGTCAAGGTGAAGGAGCCTCAGCCATCCGAGTGGGTGCGGCTGCGTGAAGACCAGATCCTGTTCACCTATCTGCACCTGGCGCCCGATCCGGCACAGGCTCAGGGCCTGATGGATTCCGGTTGTACGGCGGTGGCCTATGAAACGGTGACCGACGGTCGCGGAGGCCTGCCGCTGCTGGCGCCGATGAGTGAGGTTGCCGGGCGCATGAGTATTCAGGCCGGTGCGCACTGCCTGGAAATGGAGCAGGGCGGTCGCGGCATGCTGCTGGGTGGTGTGCCCGGTGTGGCCGCCGCGCGTGTCGTGATTATCGGTGGTGGCGTGGTCGGTACCAATGCCGCCCGCATGGCCATGGGGATGGAAGCTTCGGTGACCGTGCTCGATCGCAGCCTGCGTCGCCTGAACGAACTGGACATGCAGTTCGGCCCCATGCTGAACACCATCTTTTCCACCACCGCAGCCATCGAGCAGTACGTTACCGGTGCCGACCTCGTGTTCGGTGCCGTGCTGGTACCGGGCGCGGCCGCGCCGAAGCTGGTGACGCGGGAACTGGTCAGCAAGATGCAGCCCGGCTCGGTGCTGGTTGATGTCGCCATTGATCAGGGCGGCTGTTTCGAAACCTCGAAGCCGACGACCCACGCCAACCCGACCTACGTCGTCGATGACGTGGTGCATTACTGCGTCGCCAACATGCCGGGCGCCGTGGCGCGGACATCCACCTTTGCGCTGAACAACGCGACGTTGCCTTTCGTGCTGGCGCTGGCCAACAAGGGCTGGAAGGGCGCGATGCGCGCGGATGCGCACCTTGCCGAGGGCCTGAATGTGCATGCCGGACATATCGCCAACAAGGCGGTGGCCGAGGCGCTGGGCGTCGAGTGCCGGGTGCCGCACGGTCTGGGCTAGCTCGGCGTGCAAGATTTGGACCATAAAAACAAGCAATATTCGCTAGTTACAGCGGTATCGGCATGTTTTATGCTTAAGCAATCGCCCTCGAGCTGAGTCTCGTTGTGCAACAACTTCAAGGACTGGAGAGATTTCCATGAATCCGATCAAGATCGCCGTTTCCGGCGGTGTGTTTACCGCGGCAGCTGTTGCGGGTTATCTGGTGCTGGCGCCTGCCGACACCACAGCGCCGGAGATGCTGGCGTCCGTCGATACCGACGAATGCCCTGCCGGTTACCGCATGCGCGACCCGGTCGAGTACGCGCGCGAATTCAACCGCAATCTCACGCCCGCGCAGGCCGCCAAGATCCGCGAAACCTATGGCGAGGAAACCTGTGGTTACAACCGCCTGCCCGAGCCCCTGGCCGAAATTGAGCGCTGGGGCGGCGTCTCGGCCGGTGCGGCTGCGGCTCCGCTGTCGACCGTTCCCGTTGGTGGTATGCGCAAGGCACTGGAGCAGAAGCAGGCCATGCAGCCCTTGCAGCAGAAAGTCGCCAACGCCGATGGGGTCTGGCAGAACTACGGCGAAGGCCCGCAGATCAGCCTCGACGAGTATGTTGATGGCTCCCGTGACGGCATCCCGTCGGTTGCCGGCCGGGTTGACGACTTCGCTTACGACTCTGCCCGGCAGCGTCTGTTCGTTGCGGTCGGTACCGGTGGGGTCTGGATGAGTGAGGCCGTCAACGGAGATGTCGGGACACTGGCGGATTACTGGGTGGACCTGGGCAAGAACATGCCCACCACGATCGCTTCCGCCGTGGCCTGGTCCGAGTGGCAGGGTGGCCGTTTGCTGGTCCTGACCGGTGAGCACGTACAGGGTGGTAACACCTACGTCGGTCTGGGCGCATTCTGGTCGGACGACCTGGGTGCAACCTGGAACCAGGCCGAAGGTGTTCCGGATAATGCGGGTGCTTCGGCCATCGTGGTCGATCCTGTGCATCCCAACATTGTGTATGCCGCAACCCACAAGGGCCTGTTCCGCTCCATCGACGGCGGCGAGACCTAC